>PPDG01000004.1 GCA_002899795.1 Desulfobacteraceae bacterium
ATTTTAGACACTTTAGGCATTTTTCTTTATGAGCACATCCATGAATAAGAGAGCACCTTCTAAACTAATTTTGTCTTTATTTGCTGTGCTTATCCTCGTGGGTTTCGGCACCTTTTTTGTCCAACTTGGAGGTGAGCATCCAGAGCGGGGTTGGCAAGCCTATCACCTCAATTTCCTCCTTTGGTCAGCTATTGCCCAGGGAGGCCTGTTGTTTTCCATGGTGATGCATCTCGTTGGGGCCCGGTGTAGCCAGTCCATGCAAAGTCTGGCTGAATCCTTTGCCGCTTTTTTCCCTCTGTCATTTATTCTTTTTATCCTGTTATTTATGGGAAGAGAGTATCTCTTCCCCTGGTTGCACTACGAACATGGCAAAGAGTTGTGGCTCAACATACCCTTCCTCTTTTCCAGAGACCTTATTGGCCTCCTCCTCCTGTACGGACTGGGGCTAGCTTATCTGTACTATGCCTTGCGCCTCAAGTTGGATCCGGAACAGCAAGAGGGCCCACTGAGGAGTTTTCTCCTTCGAGGTAAGACAGGTAGTGACGAGGAGATCGCGGGCTATAAGAAAAAAATGACGATATTGAGCGTGCTCTATATTTTGGCCTACGCTCTTGTCCTTACCCTTATCGCCTTCGATCTTGTCATGAGCATGGAGCCCCACTGGTTCTCAACTCTTTTCGGAGCCTACGCCTTCGCCAAGGCTTTTTATTTGGGGCTGGCTGCCTTGATGATTCTCTCCGCCATATTCTATGTTGGCAGCGATGGGGAATCGAGCCTGACCTCTGCCCATTTCCATGATCTCGGCAAGCTCTTGTTCGGCTTCTGTCTGGTCTGGGCCGACTTTTTCTATGTGCAACTGGTGGTCATTTGGTACGGCAACATTTCCGAAGAGGCTATCTACGTTATCCACCGGGTCATGCTCTCTCCCTGGAATACATTGGCGTGGGGTCTTCTTATTGTCTGTTTCGTGATTCCTTTTTTCATTCTGTTGAACCGGAAAATAAAATCAAAGCCGATTCCCATGATCATTCTTTGTTCCGTGGTCATTGTTGGCCTCTGGCTGGAGCATTTACTTCTTTTGGGCCCTGCCTGGAATCTTCATGCTTCTTCGCTGCCCCTGGGCCCGGCGGACGTATTGATTTTTTTGGGCTTTTTGGGACTCATGGCCTTCGCCGTTGCTTCTTTCTTGCGCATTTTTCCTGAGTTCACCCCAGGTACTGTGGAGCAGACGAGTTAATGGAAGACCAGTTAAGTTCACAGAACGGTTTTTTGCAAACGTTAAAGCGGAACAGGTGGCCCTTGCTCCTCACCTTTCTTACCACCTTTGCCATCGTCTTGTTTTTTTACTTTTTCTATGATTACGCCACCGACATAGGCCCGGAACAGCCGATTCCTTTCAGCCATCAGGTTCATGTGGGGGTTAAGAAAATCCAGTGTGAGTTTTGTCATCCCTATGTCGGATATTCGAATCACCCGGGACTGCCACCGGTGGAAAAGTGTCTTTACTGTCACAAGTACATTATTGCCAACCATCCCTGGATCCAAGAAGAGCACCGGTATTTCAACACCAAGACGCCTACTCCCTGGCAAGGGGTGTACTACCTTCCTGAGCATGTATTGTTCAATCATCAGCGCCACATAAGGAAGGAAATTGCCTGTCAACAGTGCCACGGCGTGGTGGAGACCATGCATAGGCTCAAGAGTCACCGCTTTAAAATGGGATTCTGCGTTGATTGCCATCGGGAAAAGAAAGCCAACCTTGACTGCTGGTTGGCATGTCACAGCTAGGAGAACTTTTTTGATGTCTGCAACCAACCAAGACAAGCCCAAAACCTACAAGACGGCCAAGGCCTTCTGCCTCACCTCGGCATGTTGGTTTACTATGGCCACCTCAGCGGGGATGATCGGGGCAGGATATCTTATTGCCCCTGATTTCCTGGCCAACATTGAATGGATACATTTTGGCAGGATTCGCCCTATCCACGTGAACATCAATCTCTTTGGCTTTGTCACACCCGGACTTCTGGCAGCGGTATTCTACTTCCTTCCCAGGTTGCTGAAAACTGAGCTTTACAGTGAAAAGCTCGGGATTGTCTCCTGTGTTCTCTGGAACATTTACGTTTTCGCCGGCATTGTCGGAATCGCCCTCGGCTACACCCAGGGGAGAGAGTATGCCGAGTTGGCCTGGCCGGTGGACATTCTGGTGGGTATCTCCTTTGGCCTGGTGGTCTTCAACCTGCTTATGACCGTAAGGCAGAGAAAAGAACCCATTCTCTATGTTTCCATCTGGTATTCCTGTGCCGCCGTCCTTCTCACAGCCACAACGTATTGCATCGGCAACGTAATCTGGCGGCCGGACACCGGTGCCTTACTCGGCATCCCGGATGCGATCATTCTCTGGTTTTATGGTCACAACGTCTTCGGGCTTTTGCTGACGCCACTGGGATTGGCTGTGGCCTACTACGTCCTCCCTCTGGTCAGTCGCAGCCCCCTGTACAGCCACACCCTGTCGCTCATCGGCTTCTGGTCCCTCCTGGTGGTCTACACTCACATCGGCACCCATCATCTCCTGCAAGTTCCGGTTCCCACCTGGCTCAAGGTAATTGCCATTGTGGACAGCGTAGCCATGGTTATACCGGTAATGATTTTCCTCATAAACATCTGGTACACGGTGAAGGGTAAACTGGGTGTAATCTACGCCGACATCGCCGGCAAATTCATTTTTACCGGCACCATCATGTACTTCTTTGTCAACATCCAGGGCTCCATCATGGCCCTGCCCCAGGTGCAGCGGGTGACCCACTTCAATAACTGGGTTGTGGCCCACGCCCATTTGGGAGTCCTTGGTTTTGCCGGAATGACGGCTTTGGGAGGGCTGTACTACATCCTGCCCAAAATAACAGGCAAACCTCTGTACAGCAGGTTCCTGGCGGACCTGCAATACTGGTTCGTTCTCATAGGTGTTGTCGGCTTTACTATAGGGCTGACAATAGCGGGGTTGATTCAGGGTAACGCCTGGATTAACGGTGAGGCCTTGTATCGCGTATTGCCGGAAATACACATGTATTATGTGGCCAGGGCCTCAACCGGCCTCCTGGTTGCAATCGGCGCTTACTTGGGTCTCTATAATATAGTGAGAACGCTATTCTTCAATCCCGGAGTATCAAAATGAGGATGACTCCGAAGGTAGTGGTGGTAGGTAGCTTCTCGATCCTTGCCGCTGTGGTCTTTGTCATGGTCTGCTGGCCCTATGCTAACAGAGACATGACCCCCTCAGAGATCTACCGCCCTCGATCTTCGGTGGAAGCTGCCGGCAGAGTTATCTATCTGCGAAACGGCTGCGTCTATTGTCATAGTCAGTCCATCCGGGCAATCGACTGGGGCCATGGGGCGGAACGAATTGCCCAGGCAGGGGATTATGTGGGTGACAGGCCTATTCTTTTGGGGTCGCAGCGAACCGGGGTGGATCTCTCCCAGGAGGGAGGCGAGCACCCTGATGACTGGCATATCGCCCACTTTGTCAACCCGCGCTACACCAGACCCAATTCCATCATGCCTCCTTTTGAGTGGCTTGGCACGGAGAGGCTTAACACCCTGGCCCAATACATCCAGAGTCTCGGAATGAAAGAGGCCGATGTGCGCATGGCGAGACAGCGCTACTGGAAAGAGGAGTCCATCAAGGCTTACGAGGCCGGACCCGATGCCAACGTCAAATGGCTCGCCGACATCGTGCCCGAAGGCTGGCGCAATATACCCAATCCCTACCCTACCACGCCGGCGGGGCTGGAGAGGGGACACATTATTTATCAGCAATTCTGCATCGGCTGCCACGGACCTATTGGGGATGGCATGGGACCGGCTCAACCGTACATCTATCCACCGCCATTGAACTTCACCATTTTGAAGGGGCGGGGCGTCTCAGGAGGTATCCTCTATTACCAGATTATGAACGGAATCACCGGCACCGCCATGCCTTATTTCAAACGAGAGTTGGAATCTCAAAAGATCTGGGAAGTTGGCGATTATGTGGCTGTTTATTTTATCAATCAGAGTGATGCCAACAAAGATCCACGGGGGATCGACGCCTCGTGGGAACCATAATCAGCGGGCAGCAGACAGCTGGCAGCAAGCAGAAGTAAATACAGGGAAGATTGCGGATTGCAGATTTGAGAGTCGAGAAGGCATAGAGCATAGGGAAGGACATTAGTCATATGCCTGCGGCGTCATTAGGTCACTACGCTTCGCTGTCATTTGTTGTAATAGGTAGAAGACGGAATTATTAATTCTGGCTACTGGATTCTGGATTCTTTGATTTCATATTTTAGCTCATTTTAGGCATTTTTCATGTACTACCCATACTTCTTAACTTACATGGTCAGTGGTTTTGTTATCAGCCTTATTGTCTTATTTTGGGCTCTGCGAAATGGTCAGTTTAAGGACCAGCAGCGAGCACGCTTTCTGCCGTTAGAAGAAGGACTGGAGCCGGAACCGGTCATGGTCTCAAAGATAGGAAAAATTGAGGCTTATGCTCTCATTGTGCTCGCCTCCCTCGGGTTGTTCGGCACCGCCGCTACCCTGCTTTTTTCCATTTTCAAAGGAGGATA
>PPDG01000365.1 GCA_002899795.1 Desulfobacteraceae bacterium
AAGGTCATTGGGTATTGCTTGATTTCAATGATGTGATAGTTCATATCTTCTATCAGCCCATGAGAGCTTTTTACGATTTGGAAGGGCTTTGGTTTGAGGCCCGACAAATAGAATTCCCAGAGACGGAAGGACCAGATTAGGGTCCCCATTGAGATAGAGCTCAATTGGGTGTTATCCCTTATTTGTATTGGTTAATGGAGCTAGGAGTAATATAATGAGAGTTAACCTTAATGTTGCAGACCCACACCGGCTAGAATGGCTAGGCTCGCACTATAGAACACATCTGCGGCTGTGGGCTGCCACAAAGGGAACGGCTCAAGGCTTGAGGCACAGGGCACAAGGCAAAAACAATAAAAGAAAATTTATCTACTCCTTATGCCTTGCGTCCTACGCCTTGTGCCTTTGAAAAATATGAGACTCTCAAAGCCAATGCGAGGGATTGAGCTCGCATAGGGAAAAGAGATTTGCTTATGACAGTAAGAAAGCCATGGAAGCTCCTGATTTACTTGGTGGAACTGCTTATTGTGGTGGGACCCCCGACCAGATTGGCGCGGGCCGACCTCTCCATTGAGGAAGAAAAGAAGATAGGGCGACAGTTTATGAAAGCGGCTTTGAGCCAACTGAGGTTGGTTCAGGATCCGGAGGTGGTCGGTTACCTCAACAAGGTGGGTCAGGATGTGGTGAAACATCTCGAGTTCCACCACTTTCCCTACCAGTTCTACGTAGTGGACAGTAGTGCCCTGAATGCCTTTGCGGCTCCGGCAGGTTACGTGTTCATGAACCGCGGCCTTATTGAGATCATGGACGATGAAGGAGAGTTGGCCGCCATCCTGGCGCACGAGATCGCTCACGTCCAGTCCCGCCATATCGCCCAGCGTATGGCTAGGGCGAGGGTATTGAATCTAGCCGCTCTCGGCGGCATGTTGGCCGGAATCTTTATGGGCGGCGAGGCCGGTGCGGCGGCTATCGCTGGAAGTCAGGCGGGCGCCACTTCGGCAATGCTGAACTACAGTCGCCAGGACGAAGAAGAGGCTGACCGCAAAGGGCTGCGCTACCTGGAAGCGGCTAATTATCACGGCGAAGATTTTGTTGAGATCATGAGAAAAATGGGGCAGGATAGCTGGAAAGCGGGTGGCCACATGCCGACGTACCTCACCACTCACCCAGGTGTATCTGAACGTGTTGTCTATCTTTCCACCACTGTAGGGACACGGGCACCGTCTACTAAAGTCCGCACTGAGGATTCCGAGGGCTTCATATTAATGCAGGTAAAGCTGTACGGCGCTTATGGAAATCCTAAGGAGGCTGAGCCTAAATTTCGGGAGTGGTTTGAGAAGCCTGAAACCAGAGCGATGGCGTACTACGGCACGGGTCTGATGCGGCGCCGACAGAGGCTGATGGATGAGGCGGTCACAGCTTTTAAAAACGCCATTGCCCTACGACCGGATCTGGCACCCATCCTGGTGGAACTGGGTGAGACTTACTTCCAGATGGGCGAATTCGACAAGGCTCAGCAGGTGCTGACCTCAGCTCTTACCTTGGCGCCGGATCAAGCAGCGGCTCTTTATGCCTTGGGCCGTTGCCAATTGGAGCAAGGTCAAGCGGCTGAGGCCAGCAAACAGCTAGAAAAAGCAATAAGAATTAATAATCGATTGCCAAAGATCAATTACTATCTTGGCCTCGCTTACGGCAAAAATAACCAACTGGTGGATGCTCACTACCATTTCGGGATTTACTACAAGCGCGAGGGCTCCTTGCGCAATTCCCAATTTCATTTCGAGGAAGCGCTGCGGCTCACTAATGATCCCAAGGAAAAGGAGATCCTCAACAGGGAGTTGGCGCAGATCAAGGGAGCGCTGCGCGCCGCGAAGCAAAAGCAGTAGGGCTCGATAATTCAAGCAGTAGGCCTTACCGCCGTCATTGAGTCATCATGTCTTAACAATAAATGACCATGAATGACAGCGAAGCGTAATGACGGCTTTAGCCAAATGACAGCGTAGCCTATTGACCTAATGACAATAAATGACGCCGAACGCATAATGGCAGGCATTGTTTAGTATTGGCAGATAGTGACAAGGAGGTGGGTGCTAAAAATAGAGTTCTTTTTTCTCCACCAGAGTGTCGAAGTGGGAGAATTGCATGGTGAAGGTTGCTCTCCCCTGACTGGCGGAGCGCAGCGAGGTTGAATAACCAAACATCAGAGACAGAGCCACGGTAGCGTGGATGATTTTTACTGAGCGTTTAGTGTGAACCCCTTCAATCTTGCCTTTACGTATGTTGAGATCGTTGATTACCTCACCAGTGAATTCCTCAGGAGCAATTATTTCTACCGACATAATGGGCTCGAGCAGCTGCGGTTTCGCCTTTCTGCACCCTTCCTGAAGGGCTGCTGCTGCCGCCACTTTAAAAGCCAGCTCACTTGCGGCTTGCTCCTTGAGTGTACCCCCGATGACCGCAACCTCTACATCCACCATGGGATACCCAGCGATAACACCACTTTCCAGTGACTCCATCACACCTTCCTCCACCGCAGGAATGAAGGAGGGCGGTATGGAACCATCCCGAACCAACTCCCGAAAAAGGTTGCCCTTGCCTCTCGGTCTTGGCTTCAGATGCAGTTCCACCTGGGCATAATGCAGAACTCCGGCGATTTCCCGGTCAAAAGTTGATTCGGCCTCAACGGCAGCAGTAATGGTCTCGCGATAGACCACCTGTGGTTTGCCAACATTTACCTGGACCGAGTATTCCCGCAACAATCGATTGACAAGAATATCCAGGTGAAGTTCACCCATTCCCGAGATTATGGTCTGCCCGGTATCCGGATCTTGATGGAAGTGGAACGTGGGGTCCTCTACCGCCAGCTTCTCAAGGGACTGAAGAGTTTTTTCCTCATCGGCCCGAGTGCGCGGCTCCATGGCGATGGAAATTACCGGTTCATAAACCTCAATATGTTCCAGCAGAATGGGGTGTTTTGGATCACAAATGGTATCCCCGGTGGTGGTAGATTTGAGGCCTACCATGACCACTATTTCGCCGGCACCGACTCTTGCACGCTTTTCGCGCTTATTTGCATGCATTTGGAATATGCGGGCGACCTTTTCTTTCTGCTTCCGGTTGACATTGTAGACTGTAGATCCCGCGGCCACTGTTCCTGAATATACCCTTACATAGGTGAGCCTGCGCCCTTGGTCCATCTGAATCTTAAAGGCGAGAGCGGCAAAAGGCTCCTGGCCACTGCTTGAGCGGATCTCTTCTTCTCCACTTTTGGGGTGAAGTCCAACCACAGCCGCAACGTCCAGGGGACTAGGCAAACAATCAACAATAGCATCCAGGAGAAGCTGGATGCCTTTATTCTTCAGAGCACTACCGCACAGTACTGGAACCACTTTCAGGTTGAGAGTGGCCTGGCGGATTGCCGGAAGCAGATCTTTCTGCTCAAGTATCTCATCCGCCAGGTATTTCTCCATAATGGTATCATCAAGCTCGGCGAGAGATTCAAGGAGTTCGACCCTTTTTGCCTGGGCATCTTCAACATATTCAGGGGGAATGGGCATGTACTCATAGGCAAGTCCTAGAGTGGAGTCATCCCAGCACACTGCTTGCATCTCAAGTAAATCTATGACACCGGAGAAGTCTGCTTCCGCGCCCATGGGCATCTGCACTATCAGTGGTCGAGCCCCTAACTTTTCCCGCATTTGATTCACAGCGCCAAGGAAATCGGCACCAATGCGGTCCATTTTGTTAATAAAGGCGATTTTAGGGATCCGGTATTTGTCTGCCTGGTGCCATACTGTCTCGGACTGTGGTTCAACACCCCCAACAGCACAGAAGACCCCAATAGCACCATCCAGTACCCTGAGAGAACGCTCCACCTCAATGGTAAAATCCACGTGACCAGGCGTGTCTATCAGGTTGATTTCGTTGTCTCGCCAACGACAGGTGGTAACAGCTGAGGTAATGGTGATACCTCGCTCTTGCTCCTGCTCCATCCAGTCCATGACAGCTTCGCCGTCGTGGACCTCACCCATCTTATGAGATTTGCCGGTGTAGTAGAGTATGCGCTCGGTGACCGTGGTCTTGCCAGCATCGATATGAGCTATGATGCCTATATTGCGCGTTGTTTTTAGTCTTTTGCCTTCGGACATAATAGTTCAACTTTGCGAAGACTCTATGAAATCTAGTCCATAAAGGATTGCATGTGAGCCTTACTTACTTTCTCTGCTCTGCTGGAACGCTGGAGTGGTAGAGCATTGCAAAATATCAAATTCCAAGCACCAAATTACAAACAAATCTCAAATTCCAATATTGAAGCTCCCTGCAGCAAGCTGCAGGGAATCTTCGAAATGTAAGGAAGTGATTCCATTTTTTTGTAGTTCGCTCGCTAATCCCGTCCGCCTAAGGCGGACTACGGGGAATGCACTCGCTGAAGCATTTTCAATGGCCAAAACAAAAGACAGGTTTGGAATTTTGAAACTGGGGACCCGCCCGTAGGGTGGGGAGTCCAAGCGAAGCGCGGACGATTTTGGTCATTGTGATTTGTTTGATATTTGTGATTTGTGATTTGGAATTTCTACTCCTGCAATATTCCAGCATCCCA
>PPDG01000179.1 GCA_002899795.1 Desulfobacteraceae bacterium
GGCCGCCCCGAGAAACATTCCATAGATTGGATCCTGGTGGGGGTCCACTTGTACACGCAAGACCGGGCGGTGCAGGATGGCCACCTCCCCTTCCCCGCCGTCTGCCCACGACAGTAGTCTTCGTAGCGCCTGCTCCCGGGACCCCTTCAAGCCCACATCCCCAGCGGTCATACTGGTTGTCCCAGCCCGCAAAACCGCCAGGTGTGGAAACGTCTCAAAAGGCTGGTGATTGCAGAGGACAGTGAGCACCGCCTGTATGGTACCGTCGCCTCCGTTTACCGCAACTGTGTTCACCTCCTTGCGGGCGAAGTCAACCAGGGCTGAGGCCACATCGGCCGGTGTCAGGACTTCCCGATGGGACACCTGGGGGTAGGCAGCCAGAACCTCTCTGACCGCTCCCAGACCTCTGCGGTTGCCGCCGCTGCGTGGATTATTGAGTACTCCCACGCGTAGCGGTTCAGCAGCGGCAAAAACGCTAGGAGAATTACTCTCGAGCTTACTCTCCGGCGACGCACGTTTTTCTGTGGTGGTAGCATGACGCGGGTCACTCATGACTGCCTACTGACTAATAAGACTTCCTTGAAAATCTCAAATTGCATGGGTACATGGTAAAAAATAGGATGGTATTGTATATTAGACTTGCGAATTCTGTAAAGTGTGTGAACCGGAAGCCGTTGATCGCACAGGTGGAAAACCCTTATCATGAATGAAACATTCACACTTGCCCACCTTTCTGACCTGCATCTATGTTCTCTGAATGATGTTAAGGTACGAGAGCTTCTAAACAAACGCATATACGGGTATCTCAAGTGGCAGTTGAAAAGACGTGCTGAGCACCGCAGAGAGGTGCTCGATGCTCTGCTCCTCAACCTGCGGCATACTACCCCTGATCACATCTCAGTCACCGGAGATCTGACGCATTTGGGTCTGCCCAAATAGTTCAGAGAGGCCAGAAATTTATTGCAATCCCTCGGCTCGCCCTCGCGGGTAACGGTGATACCCGGCAACCACGACACCTACGTGAGCACTGACTGGAATTCCACCTTTGAACTCTGGACGGATTACATGCTCTCCGATGAAGCACATCTTGGGGCCAAAGCGGGAACAAATGTGAACACTACTTTTCCCAGTTTGCGTGTACGCGGAATTGCAGCGATAATCGGAGTTTCCACGGCTCGCCCGAGTGCACCGTTACTAGCCGTCGGCAGTGTCGGGCAGATACAGCTGCAAAAATTGGAGAAGATTCTCGCGGAAACGGGAAAACAGCGGTTGTTTCGGGTCGTGCTGATCCACCATCCCCCGGTGGACGGCACGGTCAGCTGGCGCAAACGTCTCACCGATGCTTCGGCCTTCCGATCGGTGCTGGACCAACACGGGGTAGAGCTTATTCTCCACGGTCACGCTCACCGCAGTTCTTTGAACCACCTGGAAACAACTGCTGGCACGGTTCCGGCATTTGGCGTGCCTTCTGCATCAGCGCTCGGCCGCACCTCTTCCCGCCGGGCCAGATACCACCTCTATCGGTTCAAAGCAAATCCACGTGGCTGGGAAATGGTGGTCACCGTAATGTGCTATTCCCCAGCGCAGCAAAGGTTTACTGAAGAGATTGAAAAGGACGTGCTGCTGCCCCGTCCGCTGGGCTGACCTAGCGAGGAGGCCCCGCTTCCGGCTCGACTCCGTCCCGTAGGGGCCTACGCCCCTATAAACGCTAAGTTATTTTGTAAACGTTCACAGGTTGCATTTGTGCCATGCGGGGTTGTTTTAAAAGATGAACGTCGAACATCGAACGTCCAACGTTGAACATCGAATAATGATGTCGCTCCGCTCCGCAATTTAATTTCATTTGTTTTCAAAAATCCGAGATCAAACCTTGAATGACTATTTCTTTTTCTTTTCAGCCGTTTTGATACTCGTAACGAAAATCTTAATTAATTCTTCTGTTTCCTGAAGAATATCATTGAGCAGTTCAGGTTTCTTGATGAGTGGCACACGCTTAATGAGTTTTAACCATCTCTGGGTCTCCCTAAGCTCCTTTAATGAAATACGAAGCTTATGGATAAAGTCCTTTGGGGACTCCGCTGCCTGAGCTTCACCATGGTTTGGGTAAGGTGAAGTTCCCGATCTCAACAATTGGCCCGCAACATGGTTGCCTGCTCTGGTATTTGGTAGCTGTTCAACGATCTTTATGATTCGCACCGAATACTCAAGCAGCCTTTCTTCCAGATCATATGTCTGTTTCTTCATCTTTTCCCATTCAACGTTCGATGTTGGACGTTCGATGTTCGATGTTCATTTTTTCAGTCCCTCCTGGGCAAAAACAACTTAGTGCTTAAGGGGCTTGTCGCAACCGCCAGAGGGCAATCCACAGAATTGCCGCCACAGGTGCAAGTGTGGTGATCGCCGGATGGAGCTCGAGCAATAGTCCCATATAGCCAATGATCTGATTGGCCAAATAGAACCCGATTCCTACCATGGCCCCCACCGTTATGCGCAATCCTATAGTTGTCCCCCTGGGAGGTCCGAATACAAATGGGAGCGCAAGCAAGACCATTGCACCCGTGGTCAGCGGCACAGCCAGCTTCTGCCATAAGGCCAGCACATAAGTATCGGCATTCTGCCCTCGCTGCCTCAGAGCCTGGTTGTATTTATAAAGATCTGACGGCGACAGGCTGTCTGGTGGGAGCTCCAATATATTAACCTGCTCCGTACTTAAGAACGATTCCAGAGCCATGGTGGGAAGATTGTGTGTGGTGATCCTCTGTTCCTCGATGACTTTCTTCTGAATATCCTTGAGCACCCAGCGCTTGTTATTGTGGATGTCCGCTTCGCGGGCGTGAATGAAGGCGCGCAGACCACCCTCTTTGTCTCCCTCATAGACGTCGAGGCCGGTTGCAATGCCCCCTGAAAGGGTCTTCCCGACATGGATGAAAGAATTGCCTTGGCGGGCCCAGAACCCATCTTTTGTAAGCAGGATTCCCGTATCTGAAATCGCCAGTGAACGGCTCAGCCGCGCGTGCTGCTCCATTGGCGGGGCGACATACTCCTCCAGGATGCCCGTCGCCAACATGAGCAGGGCGCCAGTGGCGAGCACTGAGAAACAAATCCGCTGTACTGACAACCCAGAGGCCCGCATGACGATAAGTTCACCTTTGTCAGCCAGCATCCCCAAGGCAATGATGCTGCCTAACAGAGCAGCCATCGGCACCATGTCAAGTACCCGCCTGGGAATCGTTAGGCCTATATAGGCGAAAACATCCAACAGCTGGTAACTCCCCTTGCCGATGTCATCCAGCTGCGCCACAAATTCCAAAAAGCTGAACAAGGAGACAAGTATGAAAATTACCAAAAAAAAGGATTGGATGAAACGAACACCGATATAACGATCAAGTGTCTTCATACATGTCCTAGGTGACCAACTACCGACTGCGCCACCGAGAGGCAAAGTTTGGCTGCAATAGCAGGATCAGTATCAGGCTGGCCAGCAAAACATTTACCCACCACATACCCGGCACTGATCCCACCACACCTTGGTCTACCCATTTCTTGGCCATCGCACTTGTGTTGTAGTAGACGGCATAGATCAACACTGCTGTCCCCATTCTGGCATATTTGCCCTGGCGTGGAGCCGTTCGACTCAAAGGCACGCCGAGCAGTGCCAAAAGGATTGTGGCCAGGGGTGTGGATAACCGCCACTGCAATTCTGCCACGTCCCTGGCCTTTTTGGAGCGGAACAGCTGCATGGTGGAAGCAGCTTTGCGCTTATACTCCACTGGTTTTATCTCCGGTGGTTCTAACGCCATTGTGGACTGTTTGAATTTCATAATGTGGCCTTGATCCCCAAGGCGAGAGAGTTCGTACAGATATCCGTCCAAAAATACCAGTACCTGCTTGCCGCTCTTCTTGTCCACATGTTGATAGACCTGCTTGGCGTAGATAACCTGCACTCTGTCTCCAAGATCGCTATGTACAAAGATCCGCTTTGCTCGATTGTTTTCATGGTCAATCTCTTCGGCAAAAACGACGCGATTCATTCGTTGAACTCGGTAGAAATTGCCTGCCTTCCATCGGCTAATATCCAATTCCGCTTTTGCATGTTCCTTGAGCCAGTAGCCTTTCTCGTATGCCCAGGGGCGGACGTACAAAGACAGACTTGCAACCAGAATCGCCAGGGGCAGGGATAGATAGAAGACGGCTCGCACCACCCTGGCTATACTCACACCGCAAGCGGACAGGGCTGTGATCTCGGAGTCTGTGTACATTCGGCCCAAAGCAACCACAACAGAGAAATACAAGGTGGTGGGCAGCAGCACCTCTAAACCGATGGCCACCTTGAGCAGGATCAGATATATGACCGTCTTCCCCGACAGCAGGCCGGCAGCGGCAGCGGCCAAGTAATCGGCTGCTTCATAGCTTGCAAAAATAACCACCAAGATGGTGCAGATGACCACCAAGGGCTTGCTTATTTCACGTATTAGATAGCGGTCTATGATCATAGTATTTGTTTAGCCCGGATATTTCATGAATTGCTGTCGCGAGACCACGAAGATGGGCGTGCCACCGGGCAACCGCAGGGTGTTGGTTCCGAGGCGTACC
>PPDG01000573.1 GCA_002899795.1 Desulfobacteraceae bacterium
CCCCGTAGCTTGTTGGAGCGGAGCGGAAATCCCGTCGCCGGGGCTGCGGGGTTAGCGAGCGAACTACAATAAAATGAAATCACTTCCTTACATTTCGAAGCTTCCCGGCAGCTTGCTGCAGGGAGCTTCAACTCTGCCCATATTTGTGGGGCCGTTGTACATAATCATAGGCATCTCCACCCAAATCCGAACTCTGCTGTTCACTGGGTGATAACCTAACTCCCCTTATTTACTGCCTTGTTGTCATCTTTCAAGCAAAACCATTCAACTCTGGCACCATATTTGCTCTAAGATTTCAACTGCTAGCCCGGTAGAATGGTTATATCCGCGGTCGCAGTCACGCTAGGGCGTGAATTCGTGAAATATCCGGGCTGGGAAAGGAGGCTTGATTATGGCTTGGCTGGATAGAGAAATAGTGGTGGTGGATGATGATCAGGGGATTCTGGAATCATTTGATGCCATGCTCGGAGACGATTACCCCCTGGTGACCCTGGAAAATGGATTTGAGGCTATTGAGTACTTAAAATCTCACAAGCCCAAACTTATCTTCCTGGACATCAAGATGCCGGGCATGGATGGTATAGAGGTGCTCAAGAGACTGCGGCAAGAAAAGGTCGATGCGGCAGTAGTAATCGTCACTGCCACGACAAAAGCGCACTATGAGGAAGAGGCAGAAAAGTTGGGCATAAGCGGTTACCTGCACAAACCGTTTGAAGTTGATGAGGTTGAAGACATCACAAGACGGGTCCTGCATTGACGATTTCGGATTTCGGAGTGCGGATTTGGGATTTTAGATCCTAGATTTCGCATCGAAGTACGAAGTTTTTTCAAGCCGCAATCTAATCTTTCTTTCCCAAACACTCATCCAGAAAGTCCCGCCACTGTTGGAAGTATTCAAAACCGCCCACCACATAGGTATCATTGTGTCCTGATCCTATGACGAGGTGAAATCGTTTGGGGGACTGAGCGGCCTGATAGAGCCGTTGCGCCATCTCAACCGGTATGGCTTCGTCGTATTGGCCATGGATAAAGAGAAGTGGGGCTCGAACAAGGTGGATTTTTCCCAGATTATCGTAGGCGCTCTGCAGGAGTTCCTGAGGAATAGCTCCAAAGAAATAGCGCTCGAGCATATCGTGCGACGAGGTAAAGGCAGCCTCCAACACCGCTCCCAGGCAGGGCTCCCTGCTGGCCAGATCCACGGTCAGAGCTGTGCCTAGTGAACGGCCGAAGAGCAGAATGTCACCTGGCTCAATGGACCGCTCTTCAACCAGATAATTCCAGGCACCCTGGGCATCAAGATAGGTGCCGGCTTTAGAAATCTGGCCTTCGCTAAGGCCGAACTCTCGGTAATCGAAAATAAAGATGGAGATATCCAGATACCGATGGAGGAGGGCAAGATTTTCCAAGCGATGACTTATGTTGCCGGCGTTACCGTGAAACCAGAGAAGGGTGGTGTTTACCTTGGGATCGGAGGACGGCACAAACCAACCGTGCAAACGGGTGGAGTCGGCAGCCGGGAAAAAGACATTCTCGTAGTTTAGCTGATAGTCTTCCGGCGTCCCTTCAAGTTCCCGCATGGGGAAAAAAATTAGACCTTTTTCAGAGAGCATGGGTCATTACCATATGAAATGTACAATCAAAGAATTCAGTAGTCATCAGGTAAGCATAGGGCATAGGGCATAGAGTAAAAGATTTCAAATTCGCCCGAACCCCTGCTGCGTTGGTAGGGTGAGCCTCTGTGCCCGTCAAAAGTAGCTTCTGTGGGAGCGGCTTTCTAGCCGCGATCTTATACCAATTACAATAAATGACAGCGAAGCGTAGTGACCTAATGACGCCGAAGGCACATGACGCGAAGCCAAATCCGCAATTTCCAATCTTCCCTATGCTCCATGCTCTATGCCCTATGCTTTCTCACATCTAAGCTTCAGGGCTCAACAGCTTCTTGGCGTTTTCGTACAACTCCCTGAGTGATTCGTCGCTCAGCCAATAGGCTCTAGCTGTCTCGCTTCCTTTGGAGAACCGAAGCACTCCACTTTCAGTCTTTCCAGACGGAACTTCTAGCAGGGAAAATGTAGCAAGCTTCTCATCGTTTTCGGAGTAGAGAACCAGTTCTAAGACTTTGTTTTCGGCAGAAGATTGCGCCCTGGGGAAGTCACCAAGGAGGTACTCCAGTTCCTGTAGATTCCAGAGCAGGGAGTTGACCCTCCAGTTCTCTGGATCTTTGCGGTTTTTATCGCCAAGCCAATTCCAGGTATCCTCATTTCTCTCTAGCCTGGAAGCCTCGCCAGCCAACACCAACGCCAGAGCCTGGACCTGATCCAGGTCGAACACCAATAAGGTGCGGTCTTCCAGGTCGTCGAGAGTCTGAGGCAGTTCTGCCAATAGATTCTCTTCCACCATGGTCACTCCAGGAATTTCCCCGCCTTTGGCGTAAGCGCCCTCGTCCTTTTTGATATTTCCGAGCAGCAAGGTCTCTGTTTTTTCTTGGGTGGAGATCTTGAGTCGAATTTTGGCAGGGTCCAATCCCAGGAGAGCAAGGTTGTCTTCCTCATTGTCCAGAAATCGTTTGGCACGTATCTGGAAAAGCAGACTGATAAACCGTTCCACTTTGGCAGTCTTGATCTTGACCTCAACCGCTGCAGGTGCCCGCCACAGTTTGTTTTCAGCTCGGGTCAGAATGAGCTCGTTCTTGCCACGACCAAGTTCTATCCGCTCGACCTCATCACTTTTTATGGTGAAAAATGCCTTACTGCGCAAATCAGAGAGACTCATGACAAATGATTGTTGTTGCGCCCCGGCGATCAAGACCACACGGTTTTCCTGGTCGCTGCTGGCGTAGTACTGATTTCCCACCACTGCTTTGGCCCCAAGGCGCAGTTGATGGCGGGAACCGTCCGCCAGAAAAGAGAGATGCAGCATTGGTTGGTCGAGACCATAAGGCTGAAGATCTTGAGCTGAAGCCTCTACCTCGCGCTCCATCTTCAGGGACTCCAGGGTGGTCAATAGACTTGCCACGGCTAACTCATCGCCCCTAGTATTTATGGGTTCAACGATTTGCCAATGGCCGTTTTTTGTCAGGTAGATGGGTGTGGCCTCGGCTCTCTCCAGTTGCAGGGCAGTGATTTGGGCTTTGTCCACCTGGAAAAGATGACGGGCAGCCTCTTCCTGCTCGATATGGGCCCTGCGGTCAACTACCTCGAAGTAGTAAAAATATCCGGCAAGTACCAAGAAAAGGGTAAGGTAGATGAGAGCGGTTCTTGTTCTCATCGATGTTTTCTCCGCAACTGAAATACTGCCAACCCGGATGCCACTACTACCGCCGGCATCAGCAGCAAACCTACCCAAAAAAGGAGTCGGTTCTGCGACCTGCTCAAGGTTAGTGGTGCGCCCGCTGTCTTGGGTCGTTGGATGCTGATGAGGTTTTCCTGTTGACCCAGGAAGTTGATGGCATTCAGGAAGAAGTCAGCGTTGCCCTGCAGGTTGAAGTAACTGTTGCTGGCGAAATCGCTATCACCAAACACCAGAAGATACGCCTGCCCTCCAGCGTCAGTAGCCTCGGCGGACTTACCACCTGGTTGCTCCTGGCTCTTTGGATCATTTCCCGGGTTTGCGGCTGAAATTGCAGCAATAACCGCAACACTGATGGGTCCCTTTCTGTCCTTGTTTTCATCAAACTTTGGTGGCTCTGTCTGCCCAAGGCGGAAGCCTGTTTCAGCCCAGGAGTAAGAGGAAGTGAAGGCGAGTTCAAGCAGCTCAATGGAGTCAGGAATCCCCGCGGCTGAGCCAATGGATCTTGTGGTGGGAAAGAAGCAGGCAACGTTAAAGCCGTCTGTGATCTTGTGAAAACCATACTCGGTAATAACCGGAATGAGATAGCTGGCTCCAAAGACTCGACTCATGGTGTCCACAATAATGTCAGGTGAGATGGTGATTCCGTATGCTTTAAGGAAGCCAGCCACACCGCCATCTGAGAATGGTTCGAGCAGGAACATGACACTGCCGTTTCGGATGCTATACTGTCGCAAAGCATCGAGTTCGGTGGTCAGTAAAGGCTTCTGCGGATCAGCTACCACCACGAGGGCAGCGTCATCAGGTATCTTGGGATCCACCAGTAAATTAAGAGTTTTTACCTGGAAGTTTTCTTTTTCAATGGCAGCTCTGGCCGTGGAATAGCCGTCCTTGTCGACATTGCTAATATCTCTCTCGCCATGACCAGCTAAAAAGTAAACCGTTCTCTGTTGCTCCTGAGTCAGCTTCAGGATGGCATTGGTAATGGTTTCTTCATCGGCGGTGGGTATGGTCTGAGTTTTGCCGAAACCTTCCAGTACCAAAGTCCCATAGGTGCGAATCTGATAATGTTTTGCCAGACTGGGATCCCGATCGGGATCGGTGAACTGATAGTTGATCTTCTTTGAGTAGTATCGATAGGTCTCTAGTAAATCGCGGGTTTGCTCCCTATTGGGGTCGGCTTCCTGATAAAAACCTTTGATGTTGATGTCGTCTTTCAGTGACTCTACAATTTTTTGCGACTGATCTGAGATGCTGTAGCGTTTGCTTTCGGTAAGATCCAGGCGAATTGGATGGCGC
>PPDG01000256.1 GCA_002899795.1 Desulfobacteraceae bacterium
AAGGTCAAGGGTGGAGAGGTTTATTTTTTCCAGCAGAAGAAGGGCAAAGTTTCCTTGGTCAGAAAAGTCGTAGAGGGGAATCTCCTCGACAACGAAATCCTCGGGCCGGTCTTTGATTCTACCACCGATTCCAGGCAAGTTGTCTGTTAGGTAGATTCGACCGAATTTGTCATACATATTCCCAGGCCCTTTCCTCTGAGGTGATAGCTTTCTTTCTTGGGTAACCACAGAGGCACACATGTGGTGTAAATCCGAAATCCGAATATCGAAATTCGAAACAAATTCGAATTACCAAAATCCAAATGACCGAAACACCTGACAAGTTCTTTCGAGTAGTTACGTTTTGAACATTTGAGAATTAGGATTTTGTATTTGTTTCGTGCTTCGGGTTTCGTATTTCGAATTTGAGTGCGAAGCACTCCTCCGTGTCTCTGTGGTTAGTAAATAAAAGTGGATATCGGAATCTAGTATCGACAGTACGCGGAGCTGAAGGAATAGGCGTTTCCCAAAATTCGTGAATAATGCAGGCTAGTGACTCTCCTATTTCACGTTAATGAGATACTTGGCGACCACTGCTTCAAGAGAACCCGGTGCAGGCAAACCTTGGGATAACAGACGCAGTGTATCCATATCAGACTTCCAGGCAACATCACCAGGTGCTATAAGGCAAATGCTGTCTGGCTCGTATGTGGTATACAGTTTGCCTTCCTTGGAATAGTAATGATCCTTGCTTACCTCAATAGGGTAGTCATGCATCAGCGGCGGGATATCGTTGGGCTTGCACCAGAGCTTTATTTCTCGTTCAGCTTCACTACTTGTAGCGGAGGCGTGGATGAGATTGTCCATGCGCTCCCCCACCACATTTCCTGAACCATCTTTGATGGGAACTACTGTACCCAGGGCTCGAATGCATCCTGGGCTTTGCTCTCGGGCAATGTGTGGGTTTGTCGGACCTGCAATATCTCGAATTTTTTGAATTGCCCCAGGACCGTGATATACAAAGGCGATGACTCTCCTTTTCCAGGCTTCGTCGGCATAATGGATGAGTCCCATGAGGTAGTCTATAAGCGAAGGGAAAAATATTTTCCCTCGATGCTCAGCATAATGTTCCTCGGCAAGAAGCTTACTGACACAAACGATCTTGGCTCCAGCGAAGCGCAGGCCTGTGTGGAATTGGGAAAGTTGAGAAAGCACATATCCTGTCAATGAATTCTTCAGTGCATCCGGTTTAATGAGCACAAGCGTCTGTTCGAGTTCTTTCTTGTCCATACAAAATCTCCTCTCTCATCACCATCTTCTCATACGCATTGAGCCATCGGAAAAAAATAGAGAAACAGACCGAATAACCCTCAGCGACAAACCATGCACAACTTATACCTCAAGGAAAAGGTTCGTCAACCCATTTTGATATCGATGGGCTACACTTGTGTACTGAAGTGTATTGGTAGATACCGATAAATCCAACAACGCTTCACCCAAGCGGTTTTCATCTTCTTCGTTCCTCTTTGCAACTCCTTGTATTTCATTCATTTTTTTGTTGGCAGTTCGTCAGTATCTTCAATCCTTCCCTCCCGGCACGACTGTTGCTGACAGATCTGGTATGAGCCCGGATATTTCATGAATTACTTGCTGCGACCACGGATATGGCCGTCCTTCCTGGCGTCCTCGGGTGTCGGACCCTGCGACGTACTGTTCAAGTACGCCTCGGATCCAACACCCTGCGGTTGCCAGGTGGCACGCCCATCTTTGTGGTCTCGCGACAGCAATTCATGAAATATCCGGGCTAGTAGGAGGTGTAACGATGGCGCACACGGACTGCCTTCCCCCCAGTTCTAACCCTGTAACTTCATCAATGAAAGCCCCAGAAGTGCTTATCGTCGAAGACGAAAAGCTGTTACGATTGATGATAGCCAAGTTGCTTCAAGTTTCGGGGTACAGGGTCTTTACCTGCGGAGATAGTCTCCAGGCCCTGGAGCTGGTGGAGAAAAAATCCTTCGACCTGGTAATTACTGATCTTATGATGGCGGGTGCCACGGGCATGGATGTGCTCAGGGCTGCTCGGAAGTGCCAACCGCGGGCGAAGGTGATCATTATTACTGGTACACCCTCCTCCCAAACACTTCTAGAGGCCAAACGGGAAGGAGCCTACGCCTACCTGCGCAAGCCTTTTCAACTGAAGCAGTTCTTATCCATTCTTAAGGATGCCATTGAACACACTCGGATGCGCTACGGTTACCAGTACCAGGGAAAAGATGGAAGTGGAATTTCGGAAAGCGGGACGAGGAATGTAGAGTTGTAGTTTGTCTTTTTACCTTTTTTATATTTTGAATGTCGAATATCGAACAAGGAATTTCGAACAGCAGAAGTTTTAGAAAAGAATGAGACAATGTTTTTCACTTATATATTCTGCGGTTCTGCTGTTCATTTTGTCGACGACCTGATAGCTGATAGTTGTAATGTTGAGGGGTCCGGGAGGTAGACTTTTGTAAATTCCGTTCAACCTAGTTTTCAACCACAACGTCCACAATATTCTGTCTGGCAACTATGACCTCCTCGTCTTCTGTCTTTACCGAGACATGCATTAACCCCAATATTTGATACTCACCATTTTCCAGGGTTTTTGTATCCCAGGAAACCGAAAAGCTTTGCTCTTGATCAGAGGATTCACCGATCTTGATCCAGGTCTCAGTTCCTTTTTTCCTGCAGTACCAAGGGTTTGTGGCCTTGATTGGATAGCCGGCAAGTCCCAACCCTTGCAGTTCCGTTCTCAATAATTCCTCGTCAAAACTTTCTCTCAGGAGCACTCTTCCAGAAAAGGCTCTTAAGGTTTCTGAGGGCACAATAAAGTGCGGACCCCAATTGAGTGACATGACAACCTCCTTTCACTTCTGATCTTTACCGCCGGCCATAACAATGCCCATATGTTCTCCCGGACCCCCCTTTGGACATTACTCAGCTTTTTATGGCCAAAGTCCTCTCTCTTGATGGTTAGCAAGGAATCCTTTCGGACGACGGTTCAAGTGATGTTTCAGCCAAAAAGACTCTTTATCATTGTATAGAAATGAAATATGAATTGCAAGACTATTTTTTTTTGCAAAAAATCCTGCATTTAAACTAACAAAAGTGGGCCTTTGTTATTCGTACTTCTGCCTGTTTGGGGGATGACGAGAAAGGGTCAAAGGGAGAAAGGCGAGAAAGGGAGGTAGCATCCTTCGACAAGCTCAGGACAGGTAGAGCATAGAGGAGAAAAGATTGAAGATTGAAGATTTTAGATTTCAGATTGATCCAATAAGACAGCCCAATTAATGCTAAAACATGCCGCAATCCGAAATGATCTTCCCGCTGACACCTGACACCTTTCGTTATGCTCTATGCTCTCTGCCTCTCCAACCCATACTCACAAAACTCCACTATTGGACATTCATGACAGCGTGGACTGATCGGTCTACAAATATTCTGACCGTGCTTAACCATGAACTCGTTGTAGTGCATGATGTAGTCTTCGGGTACCACTTTCCAGAGTTCCTTCTCGCTTTCCTCGGGGGTTCGGGTCTTAATCAGGCCGATGCGGTTGGATATTCTGTGGACGTGAGTGTCCACCGGAAGTGCCTTTTTCCTGAAGCCATAGACCATGACACAGGCCGCGGTCTTTCTGCCCACCCCGGGCAACTGCATGAGTTCAGGAACGGTATCAGGGGTATTACCAGAATATTTTTCCAGGATGATTTTGCTAATCTCTCTTATCCGTGCGGCTTTGGTATTGTAATAGTTGGCTGATCTGATGAGACTGGCGATTTCCTCCTCCGGTGCGGAGGCCAGCAGTTCAGGTGAGGGAAAGCGGGAAAACAGGGCCTTAGCTGCCTCGTCGGTTTTCTCGTCCCGCGTTCTCTGGGAGAGAACGGTACCTATAAGCACCTGGAAGGGAGTCTGCCGGGTGTGCCAGTTCCAGGGTCTAGTGCCGTAGGTCACGGCCAAGATCTCTAAAAGTCTTTCAGTGCGATTGTCAGTCATCTGCGATCCAAGTGTGACACGGCGCAAGAATTAAGGCATAGGGCATATCGACTTTATTTTAGACATTTTAGGCACTTTAGACATTTTAGACAATTTAACTTACTTTAGGCATTTATGCTGATAAAATTCTCGAAAAGAATTTCAAACTGTTCCCCCATGACTGTCTCAAGCTTCTCGGCATCAGCTAGCACAAAGGCAGGATCCACCTCCGGGGGCTGCGATAACCATTCACGGTCTCCCTCAAGCCAGGTTGCGGCATCCAGCTTGGAACCGGCGTGATTGTCGAACTGGAGCCCGATGACATGCGGCTTCTCTCTCAGGGAAATGGCCTCCACCTGGCAATCTGGAGAAGTAACCAGGACCTCGACATGGTTTGGCACCGGGGGCAGTGCCGCCTGTCCATGCCATTTGAAAAGAGGCAGGGTGTTGGGGAGGTTTTGAAAGAGCGGGTGTTGCCGTCCCTGTGAAGTGAGATAACCTTCGATGAATCCCACACTGCGGCAGGTATTCGGGCCTACCTTTGCCCCCAGGACATCAGCGAGAAGCTGGTGTCCTAAGCAAAAGCCAAG
>PPDG01000437.1 GCA_002899795.1 Desulfobacteraceae bacterium
GTTTTTTCATAAAAGCCCTCTTGGGTGGATGAAATGATAGGACAGGCTTTCAACAGCAATCAGTGGTCAATTTGCCGAAGACATTCGAGAACATTTTCAGCGTGATTAGAGGAAAGGATTTCACTGGTGCAACATTGGCTTCCGCAGATTTTCTCAATGTCCTCAACGGCTGATATCTGAGGGAACAGAAATACCTTCTCCAGTAACTGTTGCTGAGGACACTTCTTCTCAGCAAAGAGATTGCAGGAATTGAGGCAATCGTAAATCTGTGGAATCATGCTGCTCCTTTTAGTCCATAAGGTCTATGCACTTAAATGCAAAGGTTTGTGCCTATCTGCTCAGGTTGATTGGTCCAGACCGCTGTGAATCATGTTTGCTGCGAACAGAAAGCCAACTGCCACACCTATAACAAATGTAAATATGTAGCCCGAAAGGAACATAATGAACCTCCAATTTTTTATCTGGTTGGAAGTGCAAAGCCTATGCCAGTCTGCTCCGGTAGGTGGACAGCATGGAGGGGTGGAAAAGAAAACCCCCATCGACCAACCGGCATAGACCGATGGGGGTCCCCACGAAACGAAACTAACATGATGGGGGAGCATCATGTAAACTTCATTGGTGTAACAGTGCAAACCCTATGCCAATGGGGGCGTAGCCAACCGAACAGAGATGGCTCCCTGTCCAAGAGGTAATTTAGCACAGGTGAAGTTGAAAATGGAAGAACCCCCATCGCATACGCGCCTGCAAACCGATGGGGGTCACGACCAGTAGCGTTGCCTTTTCCTTGGGGGATGCGGAAACGCTACCAATTAGTAACTTACCACGAGCAACGTAGATACCACAATAAAAAGTGAGGTGAAAGAGATGAAATCTATTATTGATAGGATTTTTGTAGCTATCTTCATAGTGTTTCTAGGTCTTTGGCTTTATGGTAGCCGCTATACAATTGTATGGTCAGGTCAGGTTCTTGCATGGTCTGTATATATATAATTATTAATAACCGAAGGCGAGAACTTCTGGTTCTCAGTTTAAACGAGCAGAATTTGCGAAGAATTCACATCTGATAAGATATGCAAACCCACCTCGACCACTGCGAGCGTTTGCATTACATCCCTTAATTCACACTTTCCCTCTTGAAAACTCGTTACAAGATGTGGGAGGCGGGTCTCAAAGGGCAAACTGTGGAGTATGTCATATAAACTTTGAGTAAATTCGTCCTCCAGGGTTTATTCGCCTCGGCAGGGCTGACCGAAATGGATTAGCGTCGGATTGACTGGGCAACGTCGTTGAGACGTTCGCGAGCGGAGATCAGGTACCGGGCCATCTTGCCGCGGTGGTCCGCCATAACCGAGTCATGGGAGCCCCTTAGCACGATCGGGGGGTCAAAGGTGCATATCTGATGCAGATCCCGCATAGCGATGCGAATATTTTCAATCCCGCCTTTCTCCCCAATCTCAGGATAAAGGTGAAAGAGGACCGTCAAGAAGTCGCGTAGAACCAGCACGACCCCCTGGGTGTAGTAGATCCGGTCGTCCAGTTCGAAATAGGGCACCTCGGCGTTGGTCTGTATCAGCAATCCAAGGGGCTGATCGAGAAACTGTTTGCCGGTGATGAACACCAGCAGGTCGTATATGTCGTCCGAGCGCATATTGAACACCGCCCTATTTTCGAGAAGATCGGCTTCATACTTGTTCAGCAACACGATGCCCTTGCGGTATGCGCTTTCCGTTGACGGAAACCACCAGCTGTCTTCTGTGAACGCAAACCGTTTTTCCCTGGCTTCCTTCAGTTGTGGGTTCTCGGCATCCGCCGCGCCGTATTTGGCCAGGTGAGTGGGGTAGAAGTTCATCAGCATTCGGGTGGCAAAAATGGTGCCACGCTGGCGGTTGGCGCGGTTGTCCAGCCAGCGGGTGGGTGAGATCCACAAGTCGTTGACCGACCAGCCAAAAGGCGAAGACATTTCCTCCTGGAGACGATTCCTAACGGCTGCGGACAAAGCGGCCCCTTTGTGTGGCTCATCGGATTCCGGCGTCGTTTGGTTGAGGACGCTTTGAACGGCGCTGTCGAGTTCCGGGAACCGCGCCGGGTCGATCAGGGTATATCCGCGGTAAACCAGCCAGTAAATACCGACCGTCAGCGGCCAAATAAGCAAAAAGACCAGCAGTACCAGGATTATCCGCTTGCCCAAGGATGTCAGTTTTGAACTCTTTTTTGGGGATCCATTCGAATCTGTCGTTCCCATTTTGTCCAAACCCTTATTTCGAACCGCAGAAAGCAGTTCCCTGTCGGAGTCAGTGACCTGTAGTTGTCCTCAGACTCAGAATACAGCGCAAAGGACGTGAAAAATTAGAACGTATTAGAAGCTTAAGCACGCCGACGCCGCTGGTCAATGCCGCCAATCCAATTCGAGAAATATTCTGCTCCATTTATCTTGGCAGAAAACCAAAGCCCATCAGAACGGGTGTGAAACTGCATATTACATCCCTTAATTCACACTTTTGCTCCAGCAGGTTCAAAACAAAATATGGTAGGCGCATTATTCTAAGACAACTTCCAAAATAGTAAAATCATCCTCAAATGAATCCGTTTGGTTCACTTGCTGGACATAGCTGAAAAGTCGGTCCAGATTTAAATGGGTCTTATCGGCTTGTTGTTGCATAAACTCCAAGAACCCTTCTAATCCCCAGATTGAGCCGTCCTCCTTGGTAATGTCATATACGCCGTCAGAGAAGATATAAAGGCGGGCGGGGCCATCTAGCTTATGCAGCTTCTTTTCATAAGTGGCATCAGGACTACCCCCAATCACGAAATTAGGAGTTCGTAGTTGAGCAATGTGAACCTTTTCAGAAAAAGAATCTGAAAATAGGAGTGCTGGGGGATGTCCCCCACTGCCATATATGATATTGCGGGACGACTTCTTGTAGACACCGTACCAAATGGTAAAGAACATATCGTTATGTTGTTCCGCTTGGAAATTGATATTGAGCGCGTGTAATACTTGTTGTGGATCGTGAAAATCAGTTTTCGGCAGTGTATGAGAACGCAAGGCGTTGATTACCGAGACAGAAAGGAGGGCTGCTCCTACGCCGTGGCCGCTCACATCGACTAAGTAGATGGCAAAATGATCCTCATCCAGCCAATGGTACCCAAAAGAGTCCCCTCCCAAAGAAGCTGAAGGAACAAACCTCCAATCCGTTCGTACTGGCCCTGTATCTATTGGTGGGGGGAGCAAGCTTTTCACATAGTCCGCCGCTTCAGAGAGTTCAGCATTGAGGTGCGCTAATGCCTCTTGGAGCAAGTCCCTAGCCTCCTTTTGCTCTGTTATATCTCGAAGAGTATCAATAACACCGATGATCTCTCCTTCGGCATTTTTAAAGGGTGCCGCATTAGCCTCTGCCCACACAATTCTACCGTTCGGCAGTTCAAATTTACCGATCTTTTTTTTAGGCTTACCGTCTTTAAGAACGTCAAGCATAAGGCAATCTTCGCAAGGTTCCTCGAAGCCAAACAAAGTCTCATAGCAGAGCTGACCAACGATTGACCCGTATATCTTAGAAACCATCTTGTTAACATATAAAATCTTAAAATCCTTACCGACCAATGTCACAGGATCGTTCACGGTATCAACAACCGTTCGAAAAAAATCTTCCCTGTATTCTTTGGGAATATCAGTTTCCATTTCGTATCCTATTCATAGCTTTAAAGACAATACATACCCTTTTCAATCAAGGTCAGCAACCACAATAATAGTTAAGTGGAGATTACATCCCTTAATCCACACTTTGCTGGGATTTAGTCTGATACAAGATACGGTCGTCTGTCGTACGAAGCATCCCATCGGCTTCTTAGTTTATATCTAGTTGCGCCTTGCATCTTATCGGTTGAGAAATCATTGGAAGAGGATTATAAGTTAGGACTCATAAATGAGAACACACTTCGATTAGGAGGCCAGTAATGAGGTATGGTCGATACCACCTTAGGCAAAGCTGGATCTTTCTTTTGATGTGGTTTCTTTACAGTGTTGGTTGCCCCAGCCCAAGTTCTGCCAGCACCACTCATTTACTCAAGGATGTCAGTGTAGTTTACCAAGATGGACAATGGCACGTTGTGCTCACGGGTTCTAAAGCTATGACCTACAGAGCCCTTAAGGCGTTCACTCCTCTACGACTAGTTGTAGATCTGATAGACACCTTGAACGAAATATCCCCATCGCCACTTGTATTAAACTACGAAGTCATCGGCACCGTCAGAACCTTACAGCTCGCTGGTGAGCCTCAACCCCGAACCCAAGTCGAGATTAGCTTGATCAGAGATGCCCCTCACAAAATCACCCGCAGGGGAGAAGAGATTTGGATCAGCTTCGATACAACTCAACCCAAGATAAAGGTCGTGCCTAGCCGCACTGAGCTTGTTGCTAAACCAATGGCGGAGGGGGAGGTAGCCACACCTAAGCCCTCTCCCCAAAAACCGCCACCGCCCCCTCCACCCTTGGAGAGAAAGTCTTTACCTTCAGCCAGCAAAGTCTTGAGCGTTCGCCAGTCAAAAATGGACAAGGAGCTGAGATATGACA
>PPDG01000113.1 GCA_002899795.1 Desulfobacteraceae bacterium
CTGCCCGCTGCCCCCTGCCTCCTGCCCTACGTCTCCTTGCTGCCCATCGCCCGGGGTGCTTGGCGCAATTTACGAGTTACCACCACCAGGTCCACTTCCAGCTGAGACTTATCTCGCTGTTGTGGCCGGATAGTAAGTCTCCTGATGCGCACTTGTTCTGGTGCCGCCTCAATATGGTAGAGGTAGGGTATCAGTCGGTCCAGTGACACCCCCTTTAGCCGCATTTCAACCTGTTCTTCCTGGTGCATGTCACCGAGTGATTTGACAGAAGGCCGCATGAATTCGATCTGCCCTTTTATCCCATCGCGGCCGGCCAGCCCTTCCAGAAATGCAAATAAGGTAAAATCCTGCCTACGATTGCGCAAGTCCTTCTCAACTCGAACATTTTCTACCTGCATTTTCCGGTACAGCTGCTCCAGACGAACTAGTTCCTGTAGACGCTCTTCGCTCCGGTGGATGTTTGTCACTAACTTCGCTCTTCGTCTGAAAATGGGGCGTATCAGCCACTGGCTCACCGCAAGGATTGCCACCACGGTAGCCGCAATCCAGATCAGTTGTCTTTGATTGAGCCTTGTCATGAACCTTCCCCGGTGAGCTGAGGGCGGTTCAGTTCCAAGCCGAACTGCACCCCCTCACCATCTTTGGCCGCTTTCGCACCAGTGATAGTCACCTTGTCAAAATTGTCCAAAGCTGTGAGCCGGTTTTTCACTCCATCAACGGTGTTGAAACCATCTGCTTGCCCACTCAACCGGACACGCTGATTGTCTACTGTCAGAAGGCTTATGGTCACATTAAGGTCCGCCGGGATTGCGTTACTGATAACACGCAGTAACTCCACGGCCGAATGATAGCCGCCTTCCTCACCAAAAAGAGCTACCGACTGACCCAATTCATTGACCTTGGTTTTGACAATACTGGCGTATTGCGACGACTGAACAGATCCCTTGAATTCGGGGACAGTACGGCGAAACACTTCCTCAACACTCTGGTTGAGATTGGTTAGCCTTCGCGTCTTGGTATAAATATCCACCCCCACCGAGCCAAGCCAGGCAAAAGCCAGCAGTGCGCAGGCCACTAAAGCGTAACTCAACTGCTGTCTCCACTTGACCAACGGGTTCTGGCTACCCACCTCTTCAGCTTGAAAGTTGAACCCTGCCCTTCGACTTGTACCTTTAAGCGCCAAGCCAGCTGCCACCGAAAATAATGGTGCAGCCGTGAATTGGTCGCCAAATTGGCCGAGTAAAGCCAACTCCTCCAGGTCACTGAGGCAGCGTACATCCACCCCGAGAGCCTTTTCCAAAGCTCCCGCCAAGCCTTCTATGAGGGAGCCGCCGCCGCTCAAAATCACCAGTTCCGGCCACAACTCTCGTTCCTGCACCTGGGCTGCCGTCAATGAGAATTCTATTTCACGGGCCAGTGACTCAACCTCTTCCGTCATAGCTTCACGAATGGCAAGGTGCTCGGGCGATGTTGCCTCCTGATCAATCCCAATGGCAAAGAGGCGCTCCATACCCTCATCCACTGAAATCCCCAGGACTTCAGCAATCTTTTTGGAGAAATGACCACAACCGGTCATAAGTGAGCGCAGATAAGTGTCCACACCCCGGTGTTGGTACAGCAGATTGGTTCTGTGATGACCGATATCCAGAATCACTGCCCGCTCTGGGAGGTGAGCTTTGAGTTCGCGAGCAATAAAAGTCAAACCGCTTCCGTCCAGGTCAACCACCTCAGGCTCGATGTTGACTTCCTTGAGCGCGGCGAGTAAAGGCTCCAAAACAATTTTGGGAAGTGCTGCTGCCAGTACACCGTGGGAGCCGGCTTGCCTGGATTCCGTGGTGACAAAATCCACCTGAACCTTATCAAGAGCCAAAGGCAGGTCAGGCTCCATTTCGAATTTAATTACTTGGGAAATCTTGCGTTGATTGGAAAAGGGGAAACGAAGCCGCCGCAAAAACGCCTCGTGGGTGCCCAGTGCCACCATATAGCGGTCGCTTTCAAGATTCTCTTCGGCAATGAGATCCGCTAGTGAACTGGCCACTTGCGAGGGATCTGCATCTGCAGGTAAGCTGGCCCTAGCATACCCTGACACCTGACTTGTTCTGAAGCCACGGATTACCTGGACCACTTTGATACCGCTGCCGGCGATATCGATTCCTAGAATCTTCTCTGGCATGGATAAAATCACTCCACTTGGCTCTGTATGTTTCATGAATTGTCGTCGCGAGACCGAGAAGATGGCTGTGCAACCGGGCAACCACAGGGGGTTGGACCCGAGGCGTACTTTAACAGTACGTCGCAGGGTCCGACACCCGAGGACGCCCGGAAGGACGGCCATATCCAAGGTCGCAGCAGGCAATTCATGAAATATACGAGCTAGACTACAGCAAGAATTGGACCACCCCAGGACGGTTTCATGAACCGCAAACCTCTAACCTCCAACACCCAACTTGTGCCGTGTACCGTTGATGCTATAGGTCCTCTGCGTTAAACGATTATCCTATTTTCAATTAGTATACTTCCTTGTAGCGCACAGAGACATCTACTAGATTCTGCTCTTCCTTCTCAGACTTTCGCCGTTCGAGGTATGCGAATATCGATTTCCTCCCCACCCCCACCTTACCTGTCATCTGCACGGTGAAATGCATGCTTTGGGTGGTAATGAGCTCAACTGGAAGGCTAATGTCATTGTAGCCTGCCATCCGGTTTCGATACCAATCCGACTCGCTGAGGAAGTCCCAGTGCATCGGCTCCTGCCGATAAGCGACGACACTCTCCGCCCAACCCTCCGCCGTGTCTTGGGAAACAGTTTGACTCACCAGCGCTTGGAGAACCAAGGGCCCAGCGGTGTTTACGTTTATTTTGCCATCACTATACACGGTGAGCAGGTCCTTGAGACCGGGATTCTCATCTTTACCGAAATAGAGCGATTCGCTCACGCCGCGAATGAGCCGAAGCTCAGCCAGCGAGGTAAGAGGACCGTTTTTGCATTCATAGGCTTGCTCCAGACTTTGATAGTAATCTGTCTCCCCGCCGAACTCTCCCGTGGGCTCATCGTCTTTATCAAGCCAGTCTCTGATGGCCATAACCAAACCCTGTGCTTCCTCTTCCTCCATCTGAAAGGGAGCATTGGTAAGCAAGCGAGTCAAAACCTGCTGGTAGACTTCCCGTACCTTCCCATCTTCACCCACCAGATAGTTAATGGGAATCTTCCCCATCTCGTCCTCTACCCTTCCCTCCAAGGTCCCGGCTTCGGAAAGGTCCACAGGTAAAGCATCAGGCTTTGGTAACAGGGCCCAGGGTTCTCCTATGTGATCCACCTCATTCTCAGCCAGGTCACTTTTTAGCAAGGATATTGCTATATTGACGCCGGATTTGACCAAAGCCTCGGCCCGGATGCCATCCTGAAAATAGCGAGCCCCCGCCCCTTCCACCTGCATGGCTCGCATGGTTTCCAGTACGAACACCACGAGAATGGTGATCATAAGAAGGGCCAGGATGAGAGCAGCGCCGGATCGCCCTAAGGCTGCATTCATATTTTTCATTTGAACTTCTTTGCTTTTCATTGACTCTTCATGCAGCATAGCTTTTGGTCATATGGCTTCGTCGTCATCAGGTCATTTCTTCGCGCTCGCTCCGCTCCGCTCAGTCCCACAAGTGGGTCCCTAGTTTGGGCTAACGCCCGTCATTTATGGTCATTGATAGTCATTTTCCTTCGGCGTCATTCATAGTCACTCATCGCAACAACTTAGTGACAACAACTGACAGCGAATCGAAACTAAGGACCCGCTTGTCGCAAATGCCGTTTTGTCTTTTCTCCGTCTCTCCGTGTCGCCGTATCTCTGCGTCCCCTGCCTCCTGGATTCTGGCTACTGACTACTCACTCTATGCTCTATGCCTTCCCAAATCCGCAATCCGAAATCCGAAATCCGAAATATACCCTATGCCTACTTCCTCCCGCCCTCTTCCTCTTGGGACTGTATCGCCACTGTGGTGGCAAAAACCCTCGATTTCTCTCCTGCCAACTGTAACCGAATGTGGACCAGCCGGGGTAGAATCCCTGCGGTCTCTTCTGCCTTGCTGTCCCATTGAGATAATGTCTCACCATCCTCATTCAAATAGGTCAAGGTCAACGACTCCACGGTGTCTGCAAGCTCCACCGCAGTCTCTTCTCGCTCTCCAGATAGGTCGGCAAAAGGTAGTTCCATGCGGACAAGTCTATAATATTTCTGGTCATCCGCCTGTTTCTCTAACACATAGCTCACCCTGTTGATTCGCAAGTTCGGAAAGCTACCATCAAAACCCAAATGGGAGGTTGAGGCGAACTCGACAACTGTTCCCCCCTCACCTTCGGCTTCCTTGCCACCCTGAAAACGAAAGGGCGAATTCTCATTTTCTCCTTCTGCCTTTTTGTAATAGAGAGAGCTAAAATCATCAACCATTTGCATCAGAGCCAGTCGCGCTGTCTGGTCTACATCCCTGGCGCTTTCCACCATCTCCGTGGTTTCCATAGTCCCGCTGTAGGCTCCGTACAGGCTGCTCACTACAAG
>PPDG01000288.1 GCA_002899795.1 Desulfobacteraceae bacterium
AAGACATAATGACTCAATGACGGCCTTAAGGCCTAGTGACGCCGAAGTCAAATGACAACTAATGACGGGCGTAGCCCTCGTGTCAGTAAGGCGTGGTGTCTTGTAGGGAATTACTTGGGGGAGCTGGTTGGGGGTGTTTCTTTGATTGCCAGGGATTTCATCTTCTGGAGGAGGGTATTGCGGTGAATGTTCAGAATGCGGGCGGCCTCACTCTGATTCCACCCTGCCTTCTTCAAGGCTTTCAGGATATACTGTCTTTCAAAATTTTCCCGCGCCTGAAGCAATCCATCGCCCAGGGGGGGAGTCTCTGGGGTCAAGCTGGAATCGAGGAGAATATCCAGGGGAAGGTCTGCAAAGGAGATAGGTTCGGTGTCGGAGCTAAGTACCACCATCCGTTCAATCAAGTTCTCTAACTCGCGGATATTGCCAGGCCAGGGATAGCGCTCCAGGGTGTCAAAACTTTTATCAGTAAACCCCTTGATGTTGCGTTTCAACTGTAGATTAAATCTATTGAGGAAATGTTGGGCCAACAGCTTTACATCCCCGTGTCGCTCACGCAGAGGTGGGAGTTTGATAGGAATTACATTGAGGCGAAAATAAAGATCGGTCCGAAAACTTCCCGCTTCGATGAGTTCTTCGAGATTTGTATTGGTGGCGGCCACGATTCTGACGTCAACTTTAATGGTCCGGTTGCTGCCCAATCGTACAATCTCCATGTCCTGGAGGACGCGTAGGAGTTTTGCTTGCAGCTCGGAACGAAGCGCTGAAATCTCGTCTAGGAAAATGGTGCCCCCGTTGGCGTGTTCGAACTTCCCGATGCTACGGGTGTGGGCCCCTGTGAAAGAGCCTTTTTCGTGGCCGAAAAGCTCACTCTCCATGAGTTCGCTGGGAATAGCTGCACAGTTGATGGCCACCAATGGAGCCTTGCTGCGGTCGCCGTGTTGATGCAGAGATCTGGCGATAAGTTCCTTGCCGGTACCACTCTCGCCCGTGATCAGCACGGAACTGCTTGTACTTGCCACCTTGTTTACAAGTTGCAAGATATCCAACATTGTTGGATCATTACTTACAATCTCAACCTCTCCGTACCTGTGTGCTATTTCCGAGCGAAGATAACGCACTTCTCTTTGTAGAGTCTGCTTTTCCAGAACCCGAGCCACAGCTGAGAGAATGTCGTCAGGTTCGAAAGGCTTGGTGATGTAGTCATAGGCACCGAGTTTGATAGATTGCACAGCTTTTTCAGCTTTGTCGGAAGCTGAAATCATAACCACGTCCATGGGCTCATCCAAAGTGCGAAGCCTCTTTAGGGTCTTGATGCCATCAATCTCAGGCATGGCAACATCCAAAAAAACAAGTTCGTAATGAGAAGCCTGGCAATAGGCAATTGCCTCGTGGCCACTTGCTGCAGTAGTCACTTCGTAGTCATCCTCAAGGATGACTTGAAGAGCATCTCGCGCACCCTGCTCGTCATCAACTACAAGAACCTTGGCTTTGATGGACTTTTCCTTACTCATGGCTCCATTTTCTCTTTGCGGTTAACTCAGGGTGGCGTGACCAGTCGTCGCTCTCAGTCTCTTGGCTATCTGTTCTGAAAGTAGCAACTCTGGCACTGATGTGTCAACGCGAAATGCTCGATTCAGAAGATACTCGGTCCTGCATACTGATTAGCTGCCGGTTTCTTGGCTGGCCAGATCCTGGAGCCAATGACCAGAGAGTGTTTATAAGTTTTCAAAATAGTTGACAAGATTGTCATATTTGGGCTAGTTATAGGTGCGGGATAAGGGAGCTGTGGTGTGATCGGCCGTAGGGCAAAACATGGATCAGTCCGAAAAGCGGCTTATTTTTACTGCCGAAGATATTGCTCGCCAAGTTCAGCGGTTGGCAAGCCAGATCTCTGTCGACTATCAAGGCAAAGAGGTCGTACTCATAGGGGTTCTTAAAGGTGCTTTCATCTTTCTTGCCGATCTAGTACGCCAGCTCAGCATACCAGCGCAGTTGGATTTTGTCCGGTTAGCAAGCTATGGTACGGCAACCGAGTCCAGCGGCAAGATTAGAATCACCACCGATGTCGAGTTGGATCTGGAAGGTCGTGATGTTCTCATTGTGGAGGATATTGTCGATTCCGGGTTAACCACAGTATTTTTGCGCGAACATCTATTAGCCAAAAATCCACGTTCTCTAAGAATGTGCGTTCTGCTGGACAAAAGAGAACGGCGCAGCGTCTCCATCCCACTGGATTATGTGGGCTTGCACCTGGACAAGGGATTTGTAATAGGCTATGGCTTAGATTGCAATGAAGCCCACCGGCAGTTGCCTGGCATTTATGAATTGATTGTCTAGTTCTACTGTGGCCAAGCCGCACTGAGTGCAACTGGGGCAACGAGGTCAGGAAATGATTGTTCAGTGTAAAAAGTGCCAGAAGCAATTCAAGCTGAATCCCGATCTTATAAAGCGTCCTACGGTCAAAGTTCGTTGTTCCAACTGCCAAGATGTCTTCAGTGTCTCCCGCCCAGAACCGGTTGGCGTAGTGGAGACGGCGCTTGCCTCCCCTGAAGTAAAAAGCCCACCTCCCACCCGCCCAGCCTCCAGTAGACGACTGCTCATTTTACTCATCCCTCTGCTCGTGATTGCAGGGGGTCTCGCTCTGTGGCTTTACTTGCCATGGCCCGTGTCGACAAAAACCGTCCCGAAGACCACCGGTATTGAACAGCTTCATTTGGTTAAGAGCCGCGGCTTCTTCATAGATAACAAGCAGGCAGGACAGCTCTTCGTGATCCAAGGCCGGATCCGCAACGACTTCCCCGCACCTCGGCGTTGGATTCATTTGCGCGCCAAACTTTACACAACCGATGGCCAGACCGCGCGGCAGTTGGATTTCTACGCTGGAAACATGCTCTCTGACAAGCAACTGCAGAGTGTGCCTCTCGAAAAGCTAGTGGGGTTGATTCAACGCCCCCCTGTCAAACAGGATCGGGTGCAAACAATAGCTGCTCGAGAAGAGGTCACCTTCACCGTGCCTTTTGGTGATCTTCCCGAGTTGACCAAGCTCAGCGACTACAGTGTGGAAATTCTTGCATCCCAGCCCGCCTGATAAACAGACCAGCCGAGTTCTGTGTCTCTGGCTGAAACCAGAGAATCCCCGCAACAATCTAGAAGCGATGGGACCATGAAAAAAACCCGCAACATGACTTTCGCTATCGTTATGCTAGCTTTGGTAGTTAGCTTGGGCACCGCGGGTTACATGATTCTGGAAAAGTGGAGTTTCTTAGATTCTCTCTACATGACCGTCATTACCATTTCCACCGTGGGCTTCAGCGAAGTCAATCCAGTTAGCAACCAAGGGCGTATACTCACTATGAGCGTCTTGATTTCCGGCTTGGGGGTGTTGGCCTACGTAGTTGGCACCCTCACTCGGACCTTGGTGGAGGGGCAATTGCTGGAAGTTATGGGGAGGAAGAAATTGGAACGTCAGATTCAAAAACTTAAAAATCATTACATCATCTGTGGCTATGGTCGCGTCGGCCAAATGATCTGTGACGAGATCAAGAAGTCCAAACCCACCCCCCTGGTTGTGATAGACATAGACAGCAGCATGACTACCAGGGTAGAAGAACACGGTTATCTCTATTATATACTGGGTGACGCCACAGAAGAGGAATGTCTTCTCAAAGCAGGTATTCTTACTGCCAAGGGGCTCGCAACCGCCCTCGATTCCGAGGCGGACAATGTTTACATAACCTTAACCGCCAAAGGTTTGAACCCCAAACTATTTGTCCTGGCCCGAGCCGGTAAAATAGGCTCTGAGAAAAAGCTTTTGCGTGCCGGTGCCGACCGGGTGGTATCGCCCCATCAGCTCGGCGGCTTTCGCATGGCTCAGGCCCTACTGCGGCCCAATGTCACAGAATTCATCGACTTTGCCACCCACAGTCCAGACGCCGGCCTGAACATGGAAGAGATTCCGGTCAGACCCAATAGCCAATTTTCTGACATTACCCTGGTGGACTCTGGTATCAGGCAGCAGTTCGATCTCATTATTGTGGCCATAAAAAAGACCACCGGTGAAATGCTCTTTAATCCAGCCTCCCACACCCGTATCCAAATTGGTGACACCCTTATTGCCTTAGGCCAGAGAAGTAACCTCATAAAACTCGAGCGGCTCCTTGGTAATGTAAACGCTCAGTAGCTTTCCATTGTGGCATCCGCACCTCATCACCTGCAACTGCGGAAGTAATAAATATCATTGACAAAAGCAGGTTGGCATGGTACGTTTCGGCGTTTTTTTGTGGTAATTTTACTTTTTGTCGCTCACCTTTCGGGTGTCCGTTCGCGTAGATCTGCAACACCAGGGCTGACACTACATTTTGGGAGGAAGGTGATAGAGGAACCTAATGCTAGATCTCAAATTTGTAACGGAAAATCAGCAACTGTTAGAACAAATGCTGCAAAATCGCCGCTCTGACCTCGAGCTCCAACCTTTATTGACTTTGGATCAAGAACGTAGGCAGATTATCCAGGAGGTCGAATCTCTCAAGCATGAGCGTAAG
>PPDG01000291.1 GCA_002899795.1 Desulfobacteraceae bacterium
CAACATGAATCGATTTAAACTTTGTGGAGATTTTCATTTTTTGAGTTTCTGAATTCTTGAATTCCGCATTCCGAAATCCGAAAGCCCCAATCCCAGTGGGCGGGCATAAAGCCCGCCCCTACATTTCAGAATTGCTCACATGCTCGATCATACAAGAAAGTCATGCGCGTTCATTAACGAGGCTATGTATAATTATTAAAGATAGGGATACAAAAATGAAGAGATTCTCCGTACCGTTGATTGTAGCATTGCTTATGGTTTTGCCAAATATTCTTTGGGCTGCTTCTCTTTACAATAGTGACGCCGTTCCGTATGCATGTCGAATAAAGTCACGAACAGGGTTAAGTGAAGAGAAAGTTTATCCTGAGTCCACTGTGTATTTTGACTGTACATACGGATGTGAAATAATACTACTTAAGACTGGCCAGACAATTACATTGGAATCTGATGCCGATGTCGTCATCGATGATGGGATTTTGAGGTTAAGATAATTTTAAACGATGTACGGATGATTCTGAGGTTATCTTCATGAAGAGTTACGTGAATCCGGGCGAGCAACTTGTCGTTGCTCTCTACGTTCGTAACATAAAAGACTCCAGCGAGTTTTACCAAAGCTACGGATTTGAGGTTGTTAGAGATGAGGGAACGTTCATGGAACTGAAGTGGGAAGACGCCCGGTTATTCTTATCAGCAGTGCCGGGTACCCCGCCGCCTCCAGCGACGCCGATCGGCAATATGCGAGTCATGGTGCCCGATGTGGACGCATACTGGACTCTTGCCAATAAGATGGGAGCGAAAATATTAAGCCCGATCGAGGATCAGTATTATGGCTTGCGAGACTTTATCATTGCTGGCCCTGACGGTTTGGCCCTCCGCTTTGCCACCTGGTTAGAATAAAAACCCTCCATACCCTTAATCATATTTCATCTCGTAGTTGCGATATGTCAGGCATTGTATCCTGTTATCACATGCAGCCTCCGGCCAGGAGGGGTCTACGACCCGGAGGGAGCTTGCTCCTACAAAAACACGCTGTGCCCAAAATCTATCGGTGGGAGGTGGCCACGCTGTGTTGGCTGAAATGTAAGGGCCGGGATAATCGCCCCCCTCTGCTCTGGTTACTGTGCTCTAGCCACTAATTCTTGCTACCGAACAACCCTTTGACCGTTTCATTGACAGTTTTTTCAACTGTTTTCTTGGTTTCCTCGTCTTCTATAGGGACTTGCGAAACGAGTGTCTTTAACTCTTTGGTGAGAGTAGCGGTCACGGCAGGGGAAACGATTTTATTGTAAAGTTCTGCGAATACTATATCAAAAACTTCTGCAGCCGTAGCGCCACCACTTTTTTCTCCAACGTTCTTGAGGTGAATGTCCGGCAGGGACGCTGAAGCACTGAGGCTCGAGCCGCCGTGCCCGGACATGGCCATATTGACGTTGCCATCTCTGACGATGAAGTTTTTGATCACGAGTTTTTTCCCTGCGCCATCTTTTGACGACTTTTCTTTCGAAGTCGAGGACTCTGAGGTGCGGGCGCTTTTTTTGACATTGTTTAAGATGGTCTTAAAATTGTCAGTTCTTTGCACCTTCTCATAGTTGATCTCCGGAGCGACCACCTCGATCCTGTCGATGATAATCGGGTTGCCGGTTATGGACTTTTCATCCACATCCACATAGATAGCCTTTACACTCATGGCCTGAGGTGAGTTGAATCCTTTGGGGTTGCCGAGATAAAAATCCTTGAGTTTGGCCTCACCAGCAAATAGGGAGATACCAACATCTTTTACTCGCACATCTGTCTTGGTTATCTTCGGGCCGTAGGTGTTGACCGCAGTTTTAATAATCGGGCCCAACTTCGATAGTCCTATGACCAAGGCAGCGACAACGATCACAATAAGCACACCGCCTATATACAGCCATTTTTTCATGGTTTTGTCTCCTGTATGGTGAACGGTAAGATTTCTACTTGTTTTGCTTAACTATAATTACTAATTTTAATGAGGCAACTTTTCCCCCAATGGGTGGAGAGGGAGCTTCAATATCGAAACTGGGGACCCGCCCGCAGGGTGGGGAGTCCGAAGGACAATATCGAACAAGGAATTTCGAACAGCAGAAGTTTTTTAAGGAATGAGACAATGTTTTTCACTTCGACATTCTGCGGTTCCTTGTTCTGCGGTTCTGCGGTTCATATTGTCAACGACTTGGTTGCTGACAGTCTCAGGCAGAGCGCTGACCGGAGAGACCAGAGCCAGTTTTGTAACTCTTTCCAAGGGCAAAACCGTGTCCTTCCCCCCCAGCACAGAGGGATCTTTGAATGGCTCGGTTTCTCTATTTCCAGTATTGACAATAAATCCTCAGGTATTACTCTTCCACAAAGATAATTGACTGTGGCATCCTGAGCCCAAGCTCTAAGGATGTTTGTTTTGGCGGCACTAAGGGGTTAGAAGAATGAAAGGTTTATTCACGGCATTATTAACAATTCTCATAGTAACATCAGGTAGCAACAGTTTCTCTGAACAGAAGGAGTCGAGCATATCCGAAAAGTTGCCCTCAGTAACCGAGTCGAGCCATTCCAGTAAACCAGAAAATGACACTTCTCAGAAGAATACCTTTTTGATCGATTTTTCCGATTATGAAGAAGGTTCTATTGAAGAATGGCTGGAAAAGAAAGGGTTCGAGCTAAAAGAAGCAGCTAAGGATCGTACGAAGCTCGATCTGGATGTTGATGAGGGTGCTCTGTTTCTTGAAGCGAAAAAGCCCTTAATGGCTTTGATAGTAAAGGAGTCTGTGGGTTCCGGCAAATATTCTAGAATCAAGATTGAGTGGGGGGCAATCAAATATCCAAGAGGTGCCTCGTATGAAGAAAAGATTAATAATGAGGCTTTACTCGTTCTGGTATTCTTTGGTGATGAGAAGATTTCTAGTGGCCACCTTGCGATACCGGACAGTCCTTATTTTATCGGTCTATTTCTCGGCAGGCATGAGAAGTTAAACAAAGCTTACAAGTGAACCTATTACCACGAGGGAGGACGTTTTGTTTGTCTCGGCAATCCGAAACCAGGTGAAACAATAATTTCAGAATTTGACTTGGCTGATGCGTTTAAGAGGTACTTCCAAAAAGACGAAGTTCCCAGCATATCTAGTGTCGCTCTCGAGATAGATACAACTTCGTCCGCTGATGACGGCAGGGCAGCGGCCTTCATTCATAGCATCGAATTTCTAGAATAATATAGATGTTAAACTTTTCCAATCCTACCGATTCTCTTTCTTTTTTCAATCCTGAGTTGACTATAAAATTATTGGTGATTAAATCAGATAAATTCTTGTTTCCATAAAAAAGGGAGGAAGGTTATGCAAGCTAGGACGAGTAGATTTGCTATCTTTAGTTTGGTTTTAGCAATGACAATTGCAGTTGGTGTGGTTGTAGCGGAAGCCAAGAAAATTCCCAGGGTGGATAATTTCGTCATCCTGATTGATCAATCCGGCTCCATGTTCATGGAACACAAAGAACGGAAAGAAGTCAAAGCCGTACTGGTCAAAAAGATGCTTCTGTCGGTGAACGACCGGATTCCTGAACTGGGTTACACCGCTGCAATCCAAGGTTTCTATCCCAACGAAACACTCATTGGCCCGGAGAAATACTCCCGATATTTCTTCGAGCAGGAAATTAAAAAGCTGCCCGATAAGGGGAAGATTTTCGGAAACTTGACCCCGCTTGGAACGGAGATCGAAGCCTTGGACAAGGTAATGGGCCGATTTTCAGGCAAAACCTCAGTGATTATCGTTTCCGACGGCGAAGTAAACAAGGGTAAGGATCCTTACAAAGCGGCAAAATCGCTCCATAACGAATACACAAACATCTGTTTTGATGTCATTTCCTTGGCCGACAGTGAGGAAGGTGAAAAGACCCTGAGACGGATCAACGAACTTGGCAACTGCACCTATGCTGATGGTGAAGAGATGATCTCAGATGCAGTTGCAGTTGAGACTTTCGTCAGCGAGGTGTTGTACATGGAAGTCGCGGATGTTGCTACTGAGGAAATGAGGATCCGCGAAATAGCCCCCAATATTATTAGCGTGGGAGCGGGTTACTTTAATTTCGACAGTGCCGAGGTTGACGAGACTGCCTGGACACGCGTCTACGACGCTGTAGTTCCAAAGCTCGGTGCAAAGCCTGGCGCAAATATCGTCATCGAAGGGCACACGGACTCCACAGGGTCGGCGGCATACAACCAGCAGCTATCCGAACGTCGTGCGAAAGCGGTTCGTGACTACTTTGTGAGCAAAGGTATTGCTGAGAGCCAAATAGAAACTCTTGGCTATGGAGAGGAGATGCCCAGAGTTAGTAATACTACCCCAGAGGGCAGGGCGATAAACCGGAGAGTGGACATCCGGATAGCTGATTGATCAGATATTTCTAAACCACAAGTCCCGGATCATTCGTGAAACCACCAAGAGGTTTTCATGAATGGTCCGGGATACTCTTTTCCCCCGGCCTCTTCCAAGGCGACTGTACCAACCTGCAATTTAGCCTGTCTCGATTCAACATG
>PPDG01000272.1 GCA_002899795.1 Desulfobacteraceae bacterium
CAGTTGCCCGTTGTTGAAATCAAGGGTACGAAGCATTTTCTGCAACGGACGACGGACAACGGACTCCATACAATAGAGGTACATCTTTATGCTTAACAGTGGGAGGTAAGCTTGAAATCACTCATGAGCCGCGCTCTTGATTTGGCCCAGTCGGCTGGCGCTCAGTATGCAGATATTCGGGTGGTAGAAAATCGTACAGAAAGCATTCAAGTTAAAAACGGGGTTGTCGAGTCGCTAAACTTCTCAGACTCTATGGGCTTTGGCATCCGCGTTCTGGTAAACGGAGCCTGGGGCTTCTCTTCCAGCCGTGAGTTGACAGCAGAGGAACTTGACCGGGTCAGCAAACAAGCCCTGGAAATCGCCCTTGCCTCAGGGCTTGTGCCTGGTGAAAAAGTGGATCTTGGCCCTCCCGTATCCAGTCAGGGTAAATATGTAACCCCGGTGACAATAGATCCTTTCACCATCTCCGTGGAAGACAGGTTGGGAGTGCTCCTGGCTGCTGACGCTGAGATGGCCCGGGTGGATGGTGTCCGCGTGAGACAGGGTAATCTGGTTCTTATCCGAGAAAAGAAATGGTTTGCTAACACCGAGTCCGCTTTTACTGAGCAGACCATCATTGAGACCGGGGGCGGGATTGTTGCCACTGCAGTGGGAGATAGTGAGGTGCAGACACGTTCCTATCCCAATTCTTTCGGCCGCCAGCAAGTGACCGGTGGCTGGGAGATGATGCCCCAATGGGATCTGCCCGGCAATGCTGAGCGCATTGCCAACGAGGCTGTTGCGCTCCTGACTGCGGATCCCTGTCCAGCCGACACTACCACCACAGTAATTTTGGCCGGCGACCAGCTTGCTCTTCAAGTCCACGAGTCTTGTGGTCATCCGATTGAGCTCGATCGAGTGTTTGGCAGTGAAGCTGCCTATGCCGGAACTTCTTTTCTTACTCAAGAAAAACTGGGGAACTTCCGCTACGGATCTGAACTGGTTAACATCACTGCAGATAGTGTGAGTCCCTATAGTCTCGGTACCTTTGGATGGGACGATGAAGGAGTGGAAGCGCAATCTGCGCCCATTGTTAAAGAGGGTAATTTCGTTGGCTATCTGATGTCTCGGGAGACCGCCACAAGACTAGAAAAGGTTTCCAATGGGTGCATGCGGGCTTCTTCCTGGAACAGAATTCCGCTTATTCGTATGACCAACGTTAGCCTGGAGCCCGGTGAATGGGAGTTGCAGGACTTGATTGCCGACACCGATAAAGGCATCTACATGGCGACCAACCGTTCGTGGTCCATAGACGACAAACGTTACAATTTTCAGTTCGGCACTGAAATAGGCTATGAGATCAAGAATGGTAAATTGGGCCGCATGCTTCGCAATTGCACCTACACCGGTATTACGCCCGAGTTTTGGTACGGTTGTGACGCGGTATGCAATAAAAATCACTGGAACATGTGGGGGACGCCCAACTGCGGTAAAGGACAGCCCTACCAGATTGCTCATACTGGTCATGGTGCGGCACCCGCTCGGTTCCGCAATATACGCGTTGGAGTATATAAACAAGAGTAGGCAGTAAGGAGTAGGCAACGGGCAGCAGAGAGTCATTTGGCTACGCCGTCATTTGCCTGCGGCGTCATTAGGCCTGCGGCCGTCATTAGGTTGCTCATTGAAAGACCTAATGACCTAATGACAGCGCAGCGTAATGACGACCACGCAAGTGGCCACATGACAATAGATGACAGTTCAACGCGAGGGACGAAATGCTTGGGAGAGAAAAAGCTGAAGATATATGCAAAGAAGCTCTCCGGCGTGCCGGGAAAGATGCTGCCGAAGTCATACTTTCATTCGAGGATCAGAGTCTGACGCGTTTCGCCAACAACTACATCCACCAGAACGTTGCACAACGCAATGTCACCCTGATGGTTCGCCTGCTTCGGGGCAAAAGGATGGGTTTGGCAACCACCAACCGACTGGATGGACATGGATTGGACATCTTGGTGGAGAGAGCCCGCGCCAATGCGAAGATCAGTCCTGAAGATCCGGATTATCCTGGGCTGCCTGAGCTAGCACAATATGTTGCTGTGGATGCTTTTGATCAAGCCACGGCTGGATATTCACCCCAAGAACGTGCCAAGGCTGTGGGCACGGCATGTCGTTTGACCGGGGAGAAGGGATTAAACGGCTCGGGTCTCTTCTCCACTGGCACCAACGAGATCGTTGTTGCCAACACGCTCGGACTGTTCGGTTATCATTCCAGTACAAACGGAGATTTTCAGATTGTGGTGGCGGCAGAAGACGCTTCAGGCCGAGAACAGGGTTCGGGGTGGCGGGTAACAGATATCCCGACAGAATCCTTGGCGCGGGCCGCAATTCAAAAGGCTGAAGATGGGACCAATCCACGCCAAATCGATCCGGGTGAATACGGTGTTGTCCTGACACCATATGCAACCGAAGATCTTCTCAACATGCTCAATTACTACGGCATGGGGGCGCAAGCAGTATTGGAGGGGCGTTCGTGGATGAATGACCGCTTGGGAGAGAAGGTCATGAGCGAGTTGGTTGATATTCGGGATGATGGTTTGGAGCCCGAAGGTGTTCCCATGCCTTTCGATTTTGAGGGTGTGCCCAAACAAAGGGTAGAGGTTGTTGAGAGAGGTGTGGTGCAAGGCCCGGTATATGATCGTATAACAGCCCAGAAAATGGGCAAGACCACAACCGGCCACGCGCTTCCGCCAACCATGCGCTCCCTGGGGCCGATAGCCACCAATCTCTTTATGTCCCCGGGCAAAACCAGCACTGAAGCAATGATCCGTTCGACCGAACGAGGTCTCTACATCAGCCGCTTCTGGTACACTCGTCTGGTCCACCCACGGGACTGCGTGATAACTGGCATGACCCGCGATGGAGTGTTTTTCATTGAAAATGGGGAATTGGCTTATCCGGTAAAGGATCTGCGCTTCACGCAGTCATACGTTGAGGCATTGGCGAAGGTGGAAACCGTGGGTGAGGAGACACGTTTGCTCATGAGTGAATTTGGCGGTCAGGCGACACGGGCCCCGGCTTTGAAGATCAGTGAGTTTAGTTTTACCGGTTTGACCGCCTGAATGGGCTAGCCTAAAGCCTCCCTGAGTGCCTCTGCCAATTCTACTATGATTTTTGCCATTTGATGGTACTGCACAAACATATTCATCTGGAGTTCAATTAATTCCTCTTTGCTCAATTTTTCAAGTTCACTTTTCACTAATTCGGAATTGAACTCCTTTTTGCTTAGACGTTCAAATGTGGCCAGATCCTGCTCAATCATCTCCAGAGTTTTTTCTGGGCCTAGCTGATTTTCCATGTTTCTACCCTTACCCTCTCCCATTGTGAAAATATAGCGAAAAAATGCCCCCATCAACCCGGCGCACTTGGGTCGATGGGGGCTAGGGGCACCGGGCGAGGCGATGATAGGCATCATCGAGATCCTCGCCCAGTTTTTTGTTTATCACAAGTGGATAAAACATGTCAAGAATTGAAGCTCCCTGCAGCAAACTGCAGGGAATCTTCGAAATGTAAGGTACTTCGACCATTTTATTATAGATCGCTCGCTAACCCCGCAGCCCCGAAGGCGGGATCTCCGCTTCGCTACGACAAGCTACGGGGAATGCGCTCGCTAGAGCATTTTCATGAAATGCCCCACCTTTACACCCACGGGCAAATCTTTTACCATAGCGTAGCCCGGCGCAGAGAGTAAGTATCATGTGCAGGTTAACAGAACAATGACTATCCCCCGTCATCAAATTCGCCAGTGCGACCGGTTAGACTGCCACTTTCGTTTTCCTGTTGTTGAAAAGAGTGGGCTCGGGGAGGAGTGTCCAAAGTGTGGTAGCCAAACCAGGGTGGTCAATCCTCCTTATAACGCTCACGAAGTGGAGACCGGCAAAATCGTGCCCAACGGATCTGAAGTCGAAGCTTTATTGGACAACATCCGTAGCGTTTTCAATGTAGGGAATATTTTAAGATCAGCGGATGGTGTTGGCATCAGGCATGTGCATCTATGTGGGATCACACCTACTCCGAGTAATCCCAAATTAGCCAAGACCTCCCTGGGTGCTGAGCATACTGTCGCCTGGAGTTACCATAGGGATGGGTTGGCTGCAGCACTATCCCTGAAAGAAAGTGGGCTGCGTTTATGGGCGCTCGAAGGTGGTCTTCGCTCGGAATCGTTGTTTGAAGCAGTGGGTGACCTTCGTGGCCCTCCCATCGTACTTGTGGTGGGAAGCGAACTCTCTGGTGTTGACCCTGGCATTCTTGCGCAGTGCGAACGTGTTCTTTACCTGCCGATGCAGGGGGTTAAAACAACGCTCAACGTGGCGGTGGCATTCGGAATAGCTGTGTATTTTTTGCGTTATGGTCTTTCAAATCCCCCCTAGCCCCCCCTTTACCAAAGGGGGGAACTTAATGAAATCACTGCGATATCTTCCCCCTTTTGGAAAGGCCTCCGGCTCGTAGAGCCTACGCCTCGGAGAGGGGATCGAGGG
>PPDG01000271.1 GCA_002899795.1 Desulfobacteraceae bacterium
GACATCAATCCGGTAAGCAAGGGTCACACCTTGGTAATCCCCAAGGCTCATTACGACACTTTTCCTGAAATGCCAGCCGACGTAATCGCTGCATTGGGCCAAGCCCTGCAAAAGATCGGCGAGGCTGTCAAATCCAAACTCAATTCTGCGGGTTTTAACATTTTGCTAAATAATGAGCGCGCTGCAGGCCAACTCATCGATCACTCTCACTTTCACCTGATTCCCAGAAACCTTGGGGATGGCGTCATGGCCTGGCCTCCGGTGCGTCCTTACGCAGAAGGTGAAATGGAAGCGGTGCGTGCAGCACTGGAGAGTGAAGTGTCATAAAGGCTTCGAGCACAGGGCTCAAAGAGTTTCAGGGGTCATTTGGCCACTAGACGTGGCCGTCACTACGCTACGCTGTCATTATGCCTGCGGCGTCATTTATTGTTAAGACATAATGACTCAATTACGGCCGAGAGGCCGAATGACGGGCGCAGCCCTAGTGACGGCGAAGCCGAGTGACAGCGAAGCGCAATAGCGCTGAGCGTAATGACCTCATAATGCCTTCCGCCTGTATTTTTCCGGTAACGCCAGGTACCTCTCGCCCTCCTGAGCTTTCCCCCTTTTAAGGCAGCCCTCTCCATAAATCTGACATTTGCGCCGCAGGGCCTTCCAGGTCCAGTCGTATTGCTCCGGCGAGAGTCTGCCGCTGTTAAGGAGCTTCTCAAGGGCCTCTATTCTATAGCGATCTATCCCTTTTCTGGCAGACAACTGATCAGGGTGGCCGCCCCGCTTTATCACCAGTGGCTCAGGTAGTAACACCACTGGATAATCAACTGCAACTCGCAGCCAAAGATCATAGTCTTCGGCCATGGGCAACTCTTCGTCAAAATAGCCCACCTTTTCTAGAAGTTCCCGTCTCATCATCACCGCAGAAGGGCTTACCAGGCAGAGCTCCAGACTGCGCTGGAAAATATCCCCCGCCGGTTTCTGATGGTGATTTTTGGGATTGACCCGGCGGCCATTTCTCCACCAGATCTCTTCTGTCTGGCAAATGTGAATCTCCGGGTTTTCTGTCATGTATGCATGTTGAACCTGTAGTTTAGTTGGGAGCCACAGGTCATCTGAATCCAAAAATGCAAGCAGTGGGGCAGTGGAAAACCTAACTCCGCGATTTCGCGCAGCGCTTACTCCTGCATTTTCCTGCTGGTAATATTTGAGACGCGAGCCGTAGACAGAGAGTCTTTTCTCGGTATCATCGGTGGAGCCGTCGTTAATGACTATGAGCTCAAAGTCCGTCATGTCCTGAGCCAAGACCGACTCTACAGCCTCAAGCACCATGGATGCACGATTATAAGTGGGGATTATTACGGAGATTTCAGGAGACATTAACTGAATGCCTAAAATAAACTAGAATCTGCAATCTCATATACAGTAGCCAGTAGTCAGCCCTTCGACAAGCTCAGGGCAAGTAGTCAGAATCCAGGAGTTAACGGGAAACGGTAGTCTGTGAATAACTGACCTCTTGGACTAATTTTCTAATTCTCTAATAAACCTATCGTGTCCTCTACCGATTACAACAAATGACAGCGAAGCGTAGTGACCTAATGACGCCGAAGGCACATGACGCGATGCGCTGCTACCTGCTGCAATCTGCTTGCTGCCAGCTGTATTTCCCCATGCCCCATGCTATGCTCTATGCCCCCCAATCTCTCAAAAACCATGACCTAAGAATTGATATATGACCGCTAGCCCACCAGAAAGATAGAAGCTGTTTTCCACCAGTGTTTCGAAGCGGAGACTACCCGGGCGCAGTAACTCCCGCCTGTGTACGAACAGAAAGAAACCCATATAGCAGCAGGTAATCAGCAGGACATGGCTAAAATCCGTAGCCAACCCGAAGAAGGGTGCCACCACGAACGCCATCGCCAGACCGAAGACTAAATAAACCAAGAGCCGTCTGGTACGTTTCTCACCTATAACAATCGGCAGAGTCTCCTCGCCAACCAGTCGATCCCCTTGGATATCAACAACATCAAAGAGGGCCGAGCGCACAAAGACCAGGACAAAGACCACAACTAAAGCGAAGAGAGTTTGCAGACTCACATGGGAACCTTCCCGCAAACTTGGAAGCAGAGTAGCCACAACGCTCCAGCCACCGGCTATGAAAATCGTCTTTGATGCGGGAATATCTTTGAGCTTGACCACTCTTACAACTCGCAGCCATTTCTCAGGAAAAATGCGGACGCTGTAGAGGAGTCCTAGTCCGATCATGGCCAACAGCGCAAAGAAGATGCTCTTGCTCTGGGCATTAGCGATAATGAGGGCAGCAATTACTCCACTCAGACTGGCAAGGAAAAAGCCGAACCTGTAACGCTCATAAAGGGCGGCACGGGAAGGATAGTTAAAGCGCGACGCCTTGTCCGCATAGCGGTTGAGCACATGCATGGCAAATACATAGAAAAAAGTTATGAAGAAATCTGCAAGCCTGGGTTTGATTCCCTGAAGCACAGCTGCCGCATAGCTTAAACACCCTGCACCGCCTGCCACGTAAAGATTGCTTTGCAGAAAAAACCGCAAGTAGTGCTCAAAATTCCTGCCCAGCGGCCTCACTCCTCTGGGTTGTATGCTCTCCAGCTTGTGCACAACTCTCCTGAGCAGCCAGTGGGGCGTCGAGGCGCCGGCGGTAACACCAACAATCTTTAGGTCCTGCAAGCGCTCCCGATCCAGTTCCTCTTCAGTCTCAATATGAAAAGTCGGAATACCTGTAGCCGCGGCTATCTCTGCCAATCTCTTGGTATTTCCACTATGTCGACCGCCCACTACCACCATGGCATCCACTTCGTTGCAGAGGGCTCGCACCTCTTCCTGACGATTATGGGTGGAGTCGCAGATGGTATTGTAAACGATGGTCTCGGGATAGCGTTCTTCTAAAAGACCAGCTATGGTCTTAAAAGCACGCTCATCCTGGGTGGTTTGCGCCACCACCAGAAGCTTGTCCAGCGGGGGGAGTTGGCCAACCTCTTCTGGTGTCTTCAGGACGTGAGCTCTTCCATTGGCAAAACCTTTTAGCCCGATTACTTCAGCGTGGTTGTCATCGCCAACGATAACTATATCGTAACCTCTCAGTGAATGTTTTTTGATGATTCCCTGCACCTTCCCAACTCTGGGACAAGTGGCATTAATAATCTTGAAACCTTTCTCCTTAATTGCTTTTCGTTCCTGGGGAGGAATTCCATGGGCTCTTATGGCTATGCGGCCTCCCTCCTCGGCCTCTGTCAAATCCTCGGAACAACGGATCCCTCGCCTCTCCAAGATCTCCAAGACTTGATTGTTGTGAATGAGAGGTCCATAGGTATGAATAATCTCGTCAGGTTCGCGGTCCCTGGCGGCATTCAGCACCAGATCAATGGCGCGCCGCACCCCCATACAAAAACCAGCATTCTTAGCTACTTTTACCTTCACTACTGCTCCCCGCAGTGTCCGTGGTCCGTAGTCCGTGGTCCGTCGCCTGAAACCGCATGGCGCATAGAGCATAGCGCAAAGCGTAGAATCTTAGATCTTATAATGCTATGCGCTTGGCGCTCTGCGCTTTGCGGTGAACGTAGTGAGTTGAGACAACGGACTCACCTTGTTTACAAGGTGGAAAAAAAATCCTCACAGATTTTTATCATGTCCTCCAGGTGCCTACAATCACTCAGAGAAGCACGCAAACGTGCACTTCCACGTAGCCTTTTACTATACCACATTAGCCGAGAGCGGACACCGGAGAGCGACTGGCGGCCATGGAGCGACTCTTCATAGAGTTCCAGGTGACGTCGCACCACATCCAATCGTTCTTGCGGCGTGGGGCCATACAACGGTTGTCCTTTTGTCAGTTGCCTGGCTTGCTCAAAAATCCAAGGGTTACCCATTGCTCCACGGCCAATCATTACCCCGTCACACTGCGTCAGTTTCCTCATTTTTCCAACATCTTCCGGGCGGGTTACGTCACCATTGCCAATCACCGGAATATTCACAGATTGTTTGACTCTGGCAATGAGAGGCCAATGCGCAGAGCCAGAAAATCCTTGCTTTGCTGTACGCGGATGAATGGTTATGGCATCCGCACCCGCATCCTCTGCTATTCTGGCCACCTCCAGGACGTTGATCTTGGATTGGCTCCAGCCGGATCGAGTTTTCACCGTAACCGGAATGCTCACAGCCTGCCGCACTGCATCAACCAGCATTGCCACTGTTTCTGGATTCCGAAGGAGGGCAGCGCCTGCACCCTGGCGCACTACTTTCGGCACCGGACATCCCATGTTCAAATCGATGATGTCGGCCCCCTCATCCGCAACAATACGCGCAGCTTCTGCCACTACCTTGGGATCTGAACCGAAAAGTTGGATGGCCAGCGGCTTTTCCTCTGCATGGCTTTGGAGAAGCATCTTCGTGCTGGCCCTATTTCGCACTAACCCCTCTGAACTCACCATCTCTGAGGTAACCAGGTCAACATCGAAACTCTTTGCGATCCAGCGGAAACTCAGATC
>PPDG01000543.1 GCA_002899795.1 Desulfobacteraceae bacterium
ACGGGCAATCCTGAGTATAATCTGCTCTCTTACACTCTCTGTCTCCAGCGGGAGCTCCTCTGACTTTCGTGAAGGTCTGTCTGGTTATTTCAGGAATCCGGTGTAAGAATCCCATGTTTTCGTTATTATCTAATTTTGCAATAATTTCACTACGTCTATCTAACTCCTGCTTATGTGCAATGATTGTAATGAAGATAGGGCAAAGATCAGAGTGAGCGACGCCATCCCCAAAATGAACCAGCTAGTGGTAGAATAGCCAAACTGTTCGACTATATAACCTCCGGTCAGAGGACCAAATGCCGCTCCGGCACTCAGGAAACCGCCCGACGCGGCAACGATTCGACCCTTAGTATCCAATTCGGCGGCAAGCGCCAACATATAAGTCAGGGTTAAAAAATATGTCGTGCCTATAGCCAAAGCAGAAACGGTAAATACAACTGTTGATGTCGGAAACAACAACATAAAGAAATAGACTAAGCCCGATGTTATAATGCCTATGCTAAGGGGAATCTTTATGCCAAAACGAGAACCGATAATCGACGCAACAATAGGCCCGGAAATACCGATAATCCCTTGCGCGGACAACAGCATGCTTATCTCACTGCCTGAATAACCCACATCCAGACCGATCCTTTCTACAAATGCCCAGCCTGACATGTCACGAAGTGCGAAGCAGAACATGGCTGCCAGCATAAAAAAAGCGGCAGCAGAAAACAGGTTTTCGTGTCCGTGTGGATGCACATCAGAGGCCGCTTGTTCTACAGCACTCTGTGGCAACATAATAAGCAAAGGACTGACACATAACATACAAACGGCTAGTATCCCATACATACCTTTATATCCCAAAGCATCAGTAGCCCAGGCGAACAGCGGCATGGTTATAGCCATCAGCGTCACAAATAAAACCGACATATGGGCGGCCATTTTTTCGGGATCTGCTGCGTTCGATAAAGTGGCGTTTCCCACTGCCAGGGCCAGCCCACAACCGAATCCCGCGATCGCTCTGAAAAAAATCAGTGTATTATAGGTAAGGGGGCCGTCCTGGATGACGCAAAGAAGATTACCAGAAATCGCAAGCAACATGCCTACGAACGCCACCGTCCTCCGACGAACCCTGTTTACAAACGGTGCGATGATGAGAGATGAAACCAAGACTGACAGAAACTCAACGGTCCCCGCAAGCCCCGCTTGTGATTCACTCAAGCCCAAACCATCGATGGTTGAGCCGACCAGGTAAGGGAGGCCCAACAACGTAACCAAGCCAATACCGTATGAGGCGGCAAAGGCGGAAAGCAACATGCCCCAATCGTCCGGCACTGACTGCTTGAACATCACTAAAACCGTTGACCCTTTATCTGCCTGTATTGTTTGAGCGCCTTTCACAACATTCTCCTCCTGAATCGCCCCAGCTTTTTCGGAGACTGGTTAGCCTTAGCCGTGACACTGGCAGCACAGGCTGTCATTGAGATAGGATGGCGAATATCCATCATTTACAAGCTGCCATTGCGATAAAGCATTTAAGCAGTGTAGTCGGCTTGCAAGGGATCACATGACGACGCCTGAAAACGGCCTCTGCTGAGCAGACCAACCATCTTGCCGAGTCGATGGATGGAGCTATGGACCACGATAACATAGATGGATAAGGCAGAAAATTTGTGGTGCATTTCCGTATTTGTGATACGAGCTTGAAGGCATAGAGGTTCTACTGATAATAAGCAGAACCCCTTTTCCCCTCACACTTTCGTTTCTGTCTAGGATACTGATACTGAACATGCACCGAGCTCGGTTGAGCTATATTCTAAAAGTTAAACTTGATATTAGCCGAAGCCCAACGCGGTGGCGCTAGAACCTGTATCGTGAAGCCAGCAATGTCATAGCCATAGGTCTGCGCTTCCTCATCGGTTAGGTTATTTACATTAAGGCCGACTTCCCAGCGCTCATTACTACTCACGTATTGAACACCTGCATTCACCAGAGTGTAGGAGTCGCCGGTAGTGATCTCAGACTGGATGGTGTTAAATGAACGCTCATCAAGGTAGTTTGCTGAGACCGTTGCCGACACAAGGTCTCCTCGACTGAGGCTCCATGTTTTCCGAATCATGCCATTTAACGATAATTCGGGAGCAAGGGGCGCATTTTGATCATCGACACCATATTCTTTATTGTTGACTTCGGTATCTTGTAAGCTAATACCGAATAACATGTCCCAACCGTTATCCGTCGAATATATTGCTTCCAGCTCCCCGCCTAACGACTCAGCCTCAGAATTGATCAACAAACTGGTTGTTCCCTGAAAAAAGAAAGCCTGATAATCACTGTAGTCGTAAAAATAAACACTGCCATTCAGTCGCAAATTACCGAATTCGGTTTTCACTCCAATTTCATAGGCAGTCAACACCTCAGGATCGTAACCGATAGCCTCAAGCGTAGGGGGCTGGGCGCCATAGGTGTCTGTATTAAAGCCGCCGCCTTTTACTCCACGGTTAATGCCAGCATAGACTAGAGTAGTGTCTGTACTTTGCCAGTCTAGTTGAATCTTGCCTGACCATTCGTCGTCAGTTCGAGAAATAGTGTGTTTTGTCCCATCATTCAGAAAACCACTCCCCGGCACCGCATCCTCAGTGAATTGTTGATCGAGTTCTTTGTCATCCTTTATCCATCGAGCACCGGCAGTCAGTGTCAAATTATCACTCAAAAAATAGTCGACTTGGCCAAATGCCGAAAAAGTTTCTGTCGTATTTTTAGCATCAAAACGCGGCAAGAAGGGACTCCCAAAAGCGGCAAACTTGAAAGAACCGTAATAACTATTCTCGATATCAAGATAGTACAGTCCGGCAATCCACCGCATGGCATCGTTCTCGCCAGATAAACGTAGTTCCTGAGAGAACTGATCTATATCTGCACCTGCTTCATAGGTTGCATGCTGGGTCACGCCGTCATTGAGGTAAGTTGAATTTGTACTGTCAGTATCTTCCCGATAGTCCTTTTCACTCGTGGTGTAATCGGTGACAGAGGTCAAGCTCATTCCCGATTCGAACGTTTTCTCATAAATCGCAGTCATGCTGGATGACGAACGATCTACACCGCCATCAAAATCAAAGGCTCCGGCGAAGACATCACCATCACCATCATCAATCCCTGCCAGGCGATCCGGGTCTCCTTCAAAGGCACCTCCAAAATTGACCTGACCATCGTCAACGGTATCATCGAACCCAAAGATTCCATAGGAGCTATAACGACAAGCTGCATCCTCTGGTGCAGTTGTACAAAAACGTCTATCGGCTATAGCTGTGTCGGGCCCGCTCGACGCAACAGAATTGAAAACCCCACCAGTTGCATCAATCTCGGTATGCTGGCCAATAAGCAGCAGTGAACTGGATTCATTAATATCGAAATTCAGCATCCCTCTGGCTGATAAAGTGTCATCTGCGCGTCCATCTTTTCCAGCACGGTTTTCCATGTAGCCATCGTCTTTGTTAGAATAAACGGCCAATCTACCTTGAGTCGTATCGGTGAGAGGACCACTCAAAACACCACTTACACCCTGTTGCCCGTACTCGCCGAATGTTAAGCTGATGCTACCTTCAAGTTCTTCTGTCGGCCTTTTACTGACGAAATGCACTAAGCCACCGGTAGAATTGCGCCCATATAAAGTGCCCTGCGGGCCGCGAAGCACCTCGATACGATCTATGTCGTAGGTTGGAACACCGGATGTCCCTGGTGATGAAATGTAGACTTCATCGCGATAAATTGCTATGGGCGCTTCCTGGCCCTCGGCAAAATCCAGTTGGCTAACACCACGAATAGAAAACAAAGCCAAATTTCCCGGATCACCCGTATTTGGGGTGGCTACTACACCGGGAGTTTGCGCGGCAACATCCAAACTAGTCTTCCAGCCTAACGCCTCCATCTGATCACCGGTAAACGCTGTAATGGAGAGGGCGACGTCTTGGATATTTTGAGCTCGCTTCTGGGCTGTTACGACAACCTCCTCCAGCATACTAGCGTGAGCAAGGCCTGGAATGGCGAGGGACACCGCCGCGGCAATAAGAGACTTCTTCATTTTTTTCTCCTAATTGAATATTCTAGAATGCTATTTGGCATATTATGTTTTTAACGAGCATTTTTTACTGCCTCTTGTTCACATCCATCCTACTTATCAAACGGCACTCATGCTGGATAAGTTCGGCAATTAGACTTGTCAATTAATACAACTGCGCCCAAAAGGAATGCTATTCAAGATAGTAAGATTACAGCTGAGAACTCGGTATGACGTCTATCACGTTTTTCCGGCGGGTTGCACAAATCAATTAATCCAATTTGTTATACACCGACGGTTGAACAACAGCTCACAATAAAGAAATGTTACGACACGCCGGAGAACAACAAAAAGAGCGCAGACATGAGCAGCCGTATCGGAGGCATTCGACAATATAGGGGTGTCCATAACACAATTCGGGGAACATTGATCTGGAACACATCGGCTCATAAAATGCCACCCCGTTTTTTTAA
>PPDG01000367.1 GCA_002899795.1 Desulfobacteraceae bacterium
CCATTACCAGTACGGTTTGTCCTGGTTTAATCTTCGCCCTGCCTACCAGCATGTGCCAGGAAGTGAGCAGGGTCATTGAGGCTGCCGCTGCATCATCAAAACTGACGTTATCCGGAATCTTGATGACGTTTACTTCCGGAAGATGGGTAATCTCCGAAAACCCACCCCACAAGGGGCCGGTCTCAAAACCCCAGATAGTCCTCTTGTTACAGTCATATTCACGACCATCGGTACAGGCAGAACAAACTCGGCACGACATATTAGAGTGAGAGACAACTCTGTCACCAACTTTGATTCTGCTTACATCCTCCCCCACGGCAATTACTTCACCGGCTGCGTCAGAGCCTGAAATGTGGGGCAACACCACCGGTATGGGATTTCCTCTCATTCCCCAAATATCGTTGTAATTCAATGCAGCCGCTTTGACTTGAAAAACTACCTCGTTTGGTTTTGGCTTTGGGTCCTCTACATCTTTTACCTGCAGGATTCGCTTAAAATCATCATCCGGAGCATACTCTTCGTAAACTACTGCTTTCATCTGTGCTTCTCCTTTCCTATGATATTGCTTTGTTGACCTTCCAGGTGCTGAACCCGCTTTATTTAGTCCTAGAAAACCTGGTCCTCAGGGTCAGGTCAGTGTTCAAAGGCTTTGCCGGTAAAGGAGGTTTCAACTTTTGTGTTTCTTTTTCCTGACACCTGACACCCGACACCTGAAACCCTGAGACTTAGCGCTTGGAATTTGAGATTTTGCAATGCTCCATTACTCTAGCAGATTTCCGCAAGAGGGGAAAGAGCATTCAAGCCCCCTCAGGGGTCAGCCCAAAGCCGGGTCCTTCCCCGAATATCGGGATCTTCGATGGGCCCTGATTCTATACAAATATATCAGCCAATACTTTTTCATAGAAAGGAAGTACGAAAACTGGCATGATGACAGCCTGCCTGATACATCGCCCTTCTCAAAGGAGCTCTGGTTCGATGAGTAACACCCTCAGAGCGGTGATATTTGGCCCCATGCGGTTACCCTTTCTCATCCTGACTCCGGCATGTGTAATGCTGGGTGCAGCCACCGCAGCCTGGTCTGGGTCTGAACTCAATCTGTATTATCTTGCTCTTACATTTGTAGGTGCGGTGGCGGCACACATAAGCGTTAATGCCCTGAACGAGTACGATGATTGTAAAAGTGGTCTTGATTTCAATACCCAACGCACTCCCTTCAGCGGCGGCAGCGGAACCCTGCCCCAGAGCCCTGACAAGGCCCATGTGGTACTGATTACGGGTCTCTTCAGCCTGGTTGTCACAGCTATTGTGGGCGTGTACTTTCTCTATGTCAGGGGACTGTGGCTTTTACCCGTGGGCCTTGTCGGCCTTGTGATTATCGTTGCCTATACAAAGTGGATTACCAAGAACGCCGTTCTCTGTTTAGTTGCGCCCGGGCTTGGTTTTGGCCCCTTGATGGTGATGGGGAGCGACTTTGTCCTAACGGGTTCCTATTCGTGGACTTCATTTATGGCATCCCTGGTTCCATTTTTCCTGGTGAGCAATCTGTTGCTGCTCAACCAGTTTCCAGATGTAGAAGCGGACAAAGGGGTGGGCCGGCACCATTTCCCCATCGCCATCGGCAGAGAGGCCAGCGTAAAATTATACGTGGTATTCCTTGCAGGTACGTATCTGGTGATCATCTTCGGCTATATAAGCGGCAGTCTGCCGCTGGCAGGCTTTTTGGCCCTTGGCTCAATCATTATTGCCGTTCCTACTGTCAGAGGTGTCGCCAGGTTCGCAGAAGATATGGACAGCCTGATACCTTTTATGGGCAGGAATGTGGTAATAATCATTTTGACGCCAGTATTGCTTGCCATTGGTCTTTTTATTTCGTCTTAGAACCTTGTCCTCAGGGCCAGGTCAGTCCCGCCCATGGCGGGATTGCCGGTACAGATTGCGAACTGTTTTGGAGTACTGAAGTATTATAGGAATAGAAATTCCAAATCACAAATCACAAATATCAAACAAATCACAATGACCAAAATTGTCCGCGCTTCGCTTGGACTCCCCACCCTGCGGGCGGGGCCCCAGTTTCAAAATTCCAAACCTGTTTTGGTCATTTAGTATTGGAATTTGAGATTTGTTTGTAATTTGGTGCTTGGAATTTGATATTTTTCAATACGCTACCCCTCAGGGCCTGCCACAGTCGGCTCCTTTGGGTCCGGATTCTTTACTCTTTGGGCACAACCAATTCAATCTCAAAGAGTTTAGGCCACAGTTTTCCGGTTACAAACAAGCGATCATTCTTGACGTCATAGGCAATGCCATTGAGGACGTCAATCCGGCTATTGCGATCTTCCGGCTTTAGGAGTCCTTCCATATCTATCCATCCCAATACTTCACCCGACTCAGGGGAGATTCGTGCAATGCGGTCTGTTTTCCAAACATTAGCGTAGATCTCCCCTTTAACGTATTCCAATTCATTGAGTCTGGACACGGGGCCATCCCTGGTATGGACTTTAAGCCGGTCGACTTCCTGAAAGGTCTGAGGATCTAGGAAGTACAATGTTGAGGTGCCGTCACTCATGATGAGAGACCTGCCGTCATGGGTGATGCCCCAACCCTCGGTAGGATAGTTAAATGTGTCCAGTAATTGAAAAGTTTTCCTATCGTAGACAAAACCTACCTTCGCTCGCCAGGTCAATTGAATGACTCGGTTGCCGTAGATTGTGATCCCTTCACCGAAAAGATGCGCTGAGAGTTGCCGGACCCGAAGGATATTCCCAGTTTTTAGGTCAACCTTCCTCAGGCCAGACTGACCACGGAGACCCGTCCCCTCATAGAGGACGCCGTCTGCAAAAACCAACCCCTGGGTGAAAGCTCTTGGGTCATGAGGATAGGTGTTAACTATCCTATAGCCTACAACTGGAGCAGGGTAGGATATTGCGGGTTGGGTAGAGTTTGTGACCGTTGGAGCGGTCGACTCCGATGAACTATGCCGTCCCATCTCTGCCGAAAAAACTGTGGCTGTAATCAACAAAATCCCACCCAACAGCAGGAAGAGTCCAACAAGAGTAAGGCTACGGGGAAGCAAACGATTCATCTCATCACTCGCATATCGCCGAGTCCAATTTCCTTCTGAAAATATTTTTCATTGGCCTCTGGCATGGACCGAGCACTCACCGATGATCAGTTTCGCCTTGTGTTGCAAATCCAAGGCAAAATGGTCATTTTCGGTCAGTGCATCTTCAAGGACGGAGAGAATGTCGTAGTAGAGATCCCAGCCACGTCGTTCTTTTACATATTGGCGCTTAAGAGGACTGTCTTCTCCCTGGACAAACTCCAGTGCAGTCGCGATTCTTCTCGCACCGTCGGTAATGAATGCAAGTCCTTGCTCATCCTGGCCTTCGGCAAAAAAGGATGCCGCTTTTAGTGCGAAGCGCAAATAGACTACCGTTGCTGGAATCTTAGAGATAAAACAGCCGGTAAAAGGATCGAAACTATCCTTCAGTCTTGAAATGTTATCGTCCAAGATCGAACCGTAGGCTGAAAAGAAGAGGATACGGACATAGTCACCGAGAAGTTTGCCGATATGAGCTGATTGGATTGCTTCCTGGGCGAATGCTTTCTTGTCGTGGCGCATGATGAGACCGTCTTTGTGTGCATATGCCAGTTTGACACCAGGATTGGGATATACGGAGAAAATATAAGCCTGGTCTTCTGCCCGGCCAAAGAAGGATGGGGTAAAGGGTCTGTGGTGTCTCAGACTTGAAATCAGAATACCGTTCGTTCCGCCGGTTACGTGGACGCGTTGGATGCATGTTCTTTTGCCATCCAGGGCCAGCGAGCTGTAGCGCGTCATCATTTCAGCCTCGGTTGAAAGCGCCTGCGGCAACATGCTGAAGAAAATGTGCTCGTCTGGAAAAAGGTCGCGGTTTGGCGCGCCCACATCAGGGGTGAATAAGGATTTGCCAATGTCACCTTCATTAACCAGCGCTCCAGCAATCAGACCGAGTTCTATGGGTCTTCCTGCTGAGTCGAACCCCTGAGCACCCCAAAGCGGAGTGGTAAAATGTTCAAAAGCAGATGCTCCTGCCTGCTCCACCAGTTCTTTTTGAGGGAACACCTGGTCCAAGTCGATTTTAAAAGTTGCCTTTATTTCAGGCTCCATGACAATCTGCCAGAAGGCAGCTATCGCCTTTAAAAAACTATAGTGCCTGCCGTATTCGCCATCTACGCCAAATACAGTCAATAGTTCTTGCGGATCAGCACCTCCCAGGTAACGAATCGCAGCTGGAGCGAGAATGTCATCTACCAGTCGTCGAGTGTCTGCTTCACTGAACACGTAGACCTCAATGTTATGCAAACCACCTGCTTTGGTAAATTCCTCCTCGATGTAACGTCTGGCAATGGTTTGGGGGTTGGGGTGGGTTACTGAGACCGATAACAGGCAGGTAAGCTTGGCGTAGTTGGTAGCGTTACCACGAGTGCGTTCAAATTCCAGGGCATCCTCGAGGCCACGGAGGCCG
>PPDG01000030.1 GCA_002899795.1 Desulfobacteraceae bacterium
CGTCATCAAGACTGCCAGAATATGTACCGCCAGGAATCCAGAAATAGAAGCCAACCTGCCCCCCAGGGTGAGCAAAGTAGAACCGCCATCTGTCATCGCCGTCGTTTACGACTTTCCAGTATACATTGCCAGGGATCTCTACTTCAGGATAGCCGTAAACAGCGAAGCTGCCGCCCGTACCATTCTGGTTCTCCTGCCCAGCCGGAGGGTCAGGTTCATCAATGGCGGCGTAGGTTAGAAGGTTTCTTATCATGGCTTGCGCTTGACGATCGTAAGCATTCTCGCGGTTAAATTTAATCTGTTGCACAGCGAGGGCACTCAGCACTCCCAGAATGCCTATAACCATTAGAAGCTCTATAAAGGTAAAACCCCGTTGGTTAGAAAAGGCTGACTTAGGTCTTTTCAACATCATGGGCTAATCCTCCAACCTTCAAACGACTCGGATATCCCTGGTTCGCAATTGTCGCCACACCCTCCCCAAGCTGTAAGGCATAGCTATCCGGGAGTAGAATCGACTTGGTGCCCCTGAAATAGCAATAAAAATGCCAACTCTCAAAAATTACCGAATTAGGGCTCAAATGGCCCAGACCAGTGTGTTAAGTCGCATAGATAATGCTTGAAATGCCACACACTTATACCCGCTCGCTTTTTTTCGTCATGCTGACGAGAAACACCAACCTATCCCAAAAGGCTCGTTGAGGACTTATGACAGTTCTTGTCACTTCCTGCCGTCTCATGTCAGGTGGACAAACCAGAAGCAGTTGCTCGATGGCATACTCGTATAAAGTTACAGGAAATCTGATCATCCCAGCAGCAGGGCTCGCCCGGATGTTTCATGAATTACTTGCTGCGACCGCGGATATGGCCGTCCTTCCGGGTGTCCTCGGGTGTCGTACCCTGCGACGTACCGTTCAGGTACGCCTCGGGTCCAACACCCTACGGTTTCCCGGTGGTACGTCCATCTTCACGGTCTCGCGACAGCAATTCATGAAACATCCGGGCTAATGGAGGTGTGCAGACAAAATCTCGGGCGGCGAGTCAAACAAGCCCCGGCTAAACCGCTTCCGGGGGCAGGGGTCCGTACCTAGCGCAGCTTGGTGGCGCCTTGCATTTTCTTATATTCTTTGAATTCTGCACAGTTGCGGCATGAAAAACTCACCCAGTACTTCTTAACCGCCTCCTCTAGACATTTCTGGTAGTGGGGACAGTCAAAATAGCGATGGGCGTTAACGTTGCCGTATCGCAACTCTTTGTGTAACTCCTTCGCGGGCGTAGGCATCAATTCCTTTGCCTCCTCATCTGTTCTTTTTGAAAATTACCCAGTCTTTATAACATGTTCGTCTCCATATGAAAAGTTTTATCTCTCAGAAAAAAGTTCCCCAGCAAGAGAGTTATCTACTTTCGGGCAGGCTGCGGCCGTGAGCAGTTCGGCCTTGAGCGACTCGACGTGAGCTCGTCGACACGTCTCACTGCCGAAAGGCTCAGCCGAAGGGCCAGTAGGGCGGATTGTTCTTGGCGCCGCATGGCTTCATCAATAATCTGGGTTAGGAACCAGTGGCACTATACCAGGTACTGTTGGGATACCTGGCAAGACGGGCGCCCCTGGCATCCTCAATGAGTTGGATGGCTGCAGCTGCATTGGCATTGCCCATACTGGCTGCCTGGCGCAACAGAGGGAGGGCGGGGTCCTCGATAAGAGCTAAGCAGGCAGGGGCACCGCCCATTACTTTCTTGCGGGCAAAGGCCGGCATCTTCGACATGAAGCCGGTGACGGGACTGGATGTTTCGCCTGCCTTTCTCACCAGAAGCTTCAATAGACGGTCAGAGCTCATCCAGACATGATCGAAATTGCTCAGGGTGCCGCCGTTCATGACGATGTTGCGTTTTTGCTGCAAAATTGAGCGCAGAGCTGCAGTAGCCCCCTTGGCCACTTCGGGATTTGGGCTTTCCAGATAGAAAAGGATGGCACCGAGATACTCCTCAGTTGCTGACTTTTTAAAGGCTGCATCCAGAAATTTCTTGTTAATCTTTTTGTTCCAAGAGGTCTGCGGCGAGGAAACCAGTCGAGTAAGTACCGTTAGATTCGCCCCTGAGAGGCGATTGAGGGTGATCTGGTAGTGTTGTTTGTAGTAGGCGGCAGAAGCCCCGATTCCTCTCCAGGTAATACTTCTGAGCGTGGCCGTAGTAAGTCAGCAAGGGCGCGTTGCCATTGGGGTCATCTTCCTGGTTTTGGACCATGTCGATGACTTTGTCATAATTGTTTCTCTCGAAGGTTTTCAAAGCGTCTCGTTCCCAATTCAGCAAAGGACGCTCCGCCCAGGTAATGGTTTGGGCCAAAAGGGTTGAGCCCCCTGCACAGATCATTATTGCCATGATAAGTGCGCACAGCGCCAGCAGTATCCTATTCCCTTTCCACATAGGTCAGTCTCCTTTTTTAAAGTGTTAAAGGGAATTAATATCCAGTCTAGTATTGGCAGGAAATTATAGAAACGCTATGGCTTTATGTCAAACTATCGATGGCTGCTCTCTCGTCAGTGGTCCGTTGCACGAAAAAGCATAGCGCATAGAGCATAGCGCAAAGCGTAAAAGCTCAAATGCAAAACCGCTATGCGCTTGGCGCTATGCGCTTTGCGGCGAACGAAGTGAGCTCAACTTACAACGGACTGCAAATCTGCCGAACTCTATTTAGACTAGGATGCTCAATTTCACTATTCTCTGGTCTTTGTCGGCAGATTTGCCAGCGGATTCGTGCCGTCGAGTCCAGGGGGAGTTGGTATACCCAGCAGATGGGTCACCATGGGAACCAGATCGAGGGTTGAAGCGGTGGTTTTGAGGGAGTGGCGACCAGAGATGATTTGGGACAAACCGGGTCCAGCCACCCAAAAGGAGACAATGCAGTCGTCAGGGTAGTAACTGCCGTGGTGGCCATACTTGTCGAAGTCGCGTTCGAAATAATATCCTTTCTTGTTAATGAGCTTGATATCGGGAGCTGTTCCTCTGGTGTATTGCCGTCTCAGCCCCTGAGCCAGATATTCGCCCAGTTCAAAATGATCTGCCAGTTCACCTAAGGGCCGGAGGGCCTGGCGGAATGCCAGATCGTCGCCGGAGCTGGCCTGATAGTCTCGCCAGTCGAACAGCCACCACTGCTCGTTTTCCAACACGCCCTCGTTCCGTTCCCCGGGATACTGGCGTATCACTAAAGCATTGAGAGATGTTTGCACGTCCGGGTTGGCAAGGATGAGATCCAACGCTGGCTTGACATCTGCCAACAACCGGGGTGGATCCATCCATTTTCCGGATTGTCGGTTTTTGAGATAGATCTCTTTGGTGCAAGCACCGAGCATAATGACGGCGTTGGCCCGGCGGTTGCTTCTATTCCAGCCGGGTAGTTTGAAATGGTCGCGCAGACTGTTATGCAGAGCGTCGTCTGGTATATGCTTCTGGATACGTAAGAAGCCGTGCTCAGAGACCAGGATGAAGATGGTATCCTGGTAAACCCCGATTTTTTTAAGACTATGGATTAACCTGCCCATCAATGGGTCCAATACTGTTTTGGCGTAGTGTTTTTGAATTTCGTGCATTGAGGCTTCACGTTCTCTAAAATCACCCACGGGAAAGTGGGAAAACAAGTCTGTACCCAACAGTTGCACTACCATTACATCGGGGACCAGTGAGTGATATTTGTAAATACCCTCTAGACTCTTCCGATAAGATAATATGTGACCAGTCAGAAAGCCGTCGAGGGTTCTGTTGTCCACGTAGTGGCTGTTTGGGAACCATTTTCCATTGCGAAAAACATTGAGGGCCGAAGCATTGCCCCAGAAAAATCCACCAGAGTTCACCGACCAATCGGCCCCTTTGGTCAGCATGAGCATCGTGGTCAGGGAGTGTTTATCTGCCTCCCCCACGTAATCAAACAGGGTCTTAACCCCGTTCGCTGTCAGAATAGAGTTCATTCGGTTTTGTGAGTAGGAGATGAGGGTGCGGATCTCATATGTGGTCCGGTCGAACCAAATGGTAGAAACCACCCCGGTGCGCTGAGGATAGAGTCCCGTGTACATGGAGGTCACAGCCGGTTGGGAGGCGGCCGGAATGGTGGTGAAAACCCGGGGTAGGTAGACATAGGGTTGATCGTTGTTGGATCCCTTGAGCATTTCTTGAAAATTGGGCAGTCCTTCCAGGTTTTCGTCAAGAGTTCCTTTTTTCATGCCATGCAATTCAAGGATCACCACTTTGGGGCCACCACCTCCAGCTTCTGCAATGCATGCAAACAACACCGTCAGGAGCGCGGCAATCACCAGTGAGGCGAACAAACAAGTGATGCACCGTGGTTTCTGCCAACAATGAGCTTTCATTTTCTTATTTCTATCAAGAAGGTGTAACGAATCGTTATTAATACTCAAAATGTGATTCTTCTGGTTATTGCCCAGGTAGTAGTGTTCAAGAAGAGCCCATACACCTGCTCCAGAGAGGCAGGGGGGGCTGCGAGACAAAGAGCATTCGAGC
>PPDG01000203.1 GCA_002899795.1 Desulfobacteraceae bacterium
CACTCACCCGAGCTGGCCGCCTTTCATGCCATCTGGGCCATGGCTGCGGTTATGCTTTTTCAGAATCCGGTTAAAGCCTATTTCAACAAGGAACCCATTGGCGCGGCCTTCAAGCAGAGTGTGGTTGATATCTTTGCATCGCTGGCAGCGGGTGGCAGGAATATGGTTTCCGTGGCCCTGGCCACGGCCGCCGCCGGTATCATCGTCGGGGTGGTGGCCATGGGTCTGGGTGGGCTCATCACCCAGATCATCGATACCCTCTCCGGGGGCAACATCTATCTGCTGCTGATCATCGCGGCCCTTGCCAGCCTGGTCATCGGCATGGGACTGCCCACCACCGCCACCTACATTGTTATGGCCTCACTCACAGCACCGGCTATCGTTGAGATCGGCGGCATGTACGGTTTTATTGTGCCTTTGATGGCTGCTCATCTGTTTTGTTTCTATTTCGGCATTCTGGCTGACGACACGCCGCCTGTGGGTCTGGCTGCCTACGCGGCCGCCGCCATCGCCAAATCTGACCCCATCGCTACGGGCATTCAGGGGTTCATGTACGATATCCGCACGGCCATTTTGCCTTTCATGTTCATTTTCAACAGTGATCTTATCTTGCACAACATCACGAGCTGGCCGGCAGGGCTGCTGATCTTTGCCATGGCCTGCATGGGCAATTTCGCTTTCGCCTCGGCCACGCAAGGGTGGTTAGTGGCAAAAAACAGGTTTTACGAGTTACCCTTTTTGTTGGCTGCCACCTTCATCTTGATGCGGCCGGATGCAATTGCCAGTTGGCTTGGAGTTGCCCATGAGAAGCGTTTCTGGATGTACCTCATAGGCCTTGCTGTTTTTGGAGTGATCTTCCTGATGCAATGGCCGAGGAGGCCGCGAGATGCAGCTCCCGCCACTGCATAGGGCAAGCATGAAGGGGTGCCTGCTAGGGGGGGTGATTAACCACGAAGTACACGAAGGACACGAAGGACACAAAGTAGTTCAAGGAAGGCTCATGCAAATTATCTGCAATTAGTTCTTTGTGACCTTTGTGGTTTTTGATCCGTCCTGCCGCAGCCAACTAAGAATTGGCAAGCGGTATCGACGGTTCACGAGGAGAGAAGAAATGTTGAGACTTAGAGCTTCGTGCTTAGGTTTGTGCATAGTTTTTCTGCTGGTTTTCGTATCGTTGGCTTTTGCTGGGGAGCGCTTTACCGACAATGGCGACGGCACGGTAACTGACCACCAGTTGGGAGTAATGTGGGCGAAATACGACAATCTGGGCGATATTGATTGGCGGGGAGCTCAGAGATATTGCAGATGGGGGCCACCCCAGATCATGGGCAAGTACGACAACTGGCGGCTGCCCACCACGGAGGAGCTTAAGAGCCTATTCGTGCGCGACAAAAAATACAAAGGTTATGAGACCCATTGTGGCCAGAAGGTCAAGATGGTCCCCGAGATCGAGCTGAGCTGTGGCTGGGTGTGGACGAGCGAGGTCAAGAGCATAACAGCCCGGGTTTATAACTTCCAGCGGGGCTATCATTATATGGAGCTCAAGCGTCATTGGAAAGCTTACCGAGCCTTACCGATTCGAGATCTGCAAGAGGGGAAATGAAGTCGGTTAGCCAGTTATGCCGGTTGAACCAATTGCCAGATAGACTCTCTAGTGGGACCGGCTAAACCGCCTGAACTGCCTAAACCGGGTAAACTCTAAGGAGAAACCATGCCTGAAGTAAACAAAATCTTGGTGGCGATATGCTTCTCAGAATACTGTGGTGGTACCTTTGCTTATGCAGCCCGGTTGGCGCACCAACTGCAAGCTGAGTTGATTGTGGTAAACGTCATTGATACAAAGGCTGTGCGTGCAATCAGCAAAATTGAATCCATGGGCTATAATATAAGTGCTGGAGATTACGTCGAAGGCGTTAAAGAAGAGCGCAAGGCGGAACTCAAGAAGATGATAGCTGAGTCTGGACTTCGCAAAGAGGAAGTCAAATTATACTTTAAAGTTGGTCATCCTTTTGAGAAACTCATTAAGGTCGTCAAAGACGAAGATATTGACCTGGTGGTCATGGGATCCAAGGGCCAAAGCGATCACCCGCGATTGCTGACTGGATCTGTGGCAGAAAAAATGTTCCGGCATTCTCCGGTGAGTGTTGTTTTCTACAAGAAGAAATAGATCTCTCGACCAGCCCGTATCCCACTAGTACGAAGGGATTCGGGTTCCTACGGCAAGTCCTGGAAATTCAGTACTGTATTGCTGCCTAGATGTCTCGGAACCGGTAACGGGGCCACGAACCCTATATATTCACGGCTAAAATGGCAAAAGATATAAAAGCAAAAACCGCAGAAGAGCTCCTGAGAGAAGAACGGGCTGAAGTCCGTGATTTGCGTCCATTCGAATACTATCTGGTAGCGATTATCTCCATTGCCTGGGCGCTTTTTCAGCTGGCGCTCCCCAGTGTTCTCGTGATTGACAGCACCCAGGAAAGGGCGATCCATCTCGCCTTCGCCATGTCTCTTCTCTTTCTTTTGATGCCGTGTTTTAAACGACCCAAGAAATATCTTGGCTTCCTCTCGGTCACCGAACGAATTCCGTTTATTGACTACTTTTTCGCTGGGCTGGGAGCGTTTACCGCACTGTACCTGGCGATATTCTACGAAGGAATCGCCATGAGAGCCGGAGCACCGTCCACTGCGGACATGATTTCCGGAACGATCCTGGTAATACTACTCCTTGAGGCGACAAGAAGAATAATCGGGCCGGCTCTTTCGGTCATTGCCCTTGGTTTTACACTCTATGCCTTCCTTGGCCCTTATATGCCCGATCTAATAGCATTCAAAGGGGTTTCACTCAGCAAATACTTGAGCAACATCACCAATTCAACAGAAGGAATCTACGGTATTCCCCTCGGAGTTTCCTCTGCCATTGTCTACCTGTTTGTGCTCATGGGAGCGTTATTGGATAAGGCGGGGGCAGGAAAATTTTTCACCGACCTTGCCCTCTCCTTTCTCGGTCGGTTCAAGGGGGGTGCTGCAAAAGCTGCCATTGTAGCGAGCGGTGCCACCGGTCTTGTTTCCGGCTCCAGCATTGCCAATATCGTCACCACCGGACCGTTCACCATACCTCTGATGAAAAAAATTGGTTATCCCGCCAAGAAAGCGGCGGCAGTCGAGGTTGCCGCCAGTACAGACCGGCAGTTGATGCCGCCTATCATGGGGGCGGCGGCTTTCATTATTGCCGAGTATGTAAACGTGCCTTACATCGAGGTGGTGAAGGCTGCCGCCATTCCGGCTTTCGCTTCTTATTTCGGGCTTTTCTGCATAGCTCATCTTGAAGCATCAAAACTGGGAATCGAAGGCCTTCCTCGTGAAGACATCCCCAGCTTCTGGGGGACGCTAAAAAGTGGAGCACATTACTTGCTGCCACTGGCAGTGCTGCTGTATGAACTCATCTATCTTCGCCACTCTCCTGAACTGGCAGCCTTCAGATCAATACTGCTTTTGTTTGTGGTTATCTTCTATCAGGAAATAAGAAGAGCGATCCTGGAAAAGAGGGGAGTCGGCTCTGCCATTAAAAGTGGATTTCTGATTATTCGGGATGGCTTTGTACAGGGCTCGAAGAACATGATGTCGGTGGCGCTCGCATGTGCATCGGCGGGAATAATCGTGGGCGTTGTCAACATGGGCATCGGCGGGATGATATCAGCTGTTGTGGAGATCCTCTCCTATGGCAATATCTTTCTCTTGCTTATCATCACCGCCATCGCCAGTCTCATAATTGGTATGGGACTTCCCACTACAGCCACCTATATCGTAATGGCGTCCTTGACGGCGCCAATCATTGTTGAAGTGGGAGGCCTTTTTGACTTTGTCATTCCATTAATGGCGGCTCATCTGTTCTGTTTCTACTTCGGCATATTGGCTGATGATACACCACCCGTGGGTCTTGCTGCCTATGCTGCCGCTGCCATAGCGGAGTCTGATCCGATTCCCACCGGCATCCAGGGCTTTTTGTATGATATAAGGACCTCCTGTATCGCCTTCATGTTCGTATTCAATCCGGAGCTGATACTACACAACATCAATAGTTGGCCACAGGGTATCATGATCTTCATCATGTCCCTGATTGGGATGTCTTCTTTTGAGTGTTTTGCTCAGGGGTGGTGTTTTACCAAGAACAAACTGTATGAGATTCCTTTCTTCCTGGCAGCATGGTTTACCCTTTTTCACCCAGGTGGAGTCGCCTCGTTTTTCCATGTAGATCTTTCCATGAAGTATTACTTCTATCCGCTCGGTATAGCCATTTACGCTTTGGTAGCATTCCTGCAGTATATGAGGATGACGGCGGCGGAAAGGGCAAAAACCAGGTCGGCTGTTTAACCCGGATATTTCATGAATCACTTGCTGCGACCATGGATATGGCCGTCCTTCCTGGCGTCCTCGGGTGTCGGCCCCTGCGACGTACCGTTCAGGTACGCCTCGGAACCAACACCCTGCGGTTGCCAGGTGGCAC
>PPDG01000303.1 GCA_002899795.1 Desulfobacteraceae bacterium
AGTTAATGCCGTTCGCTCTATTCTGTGTTCATTGTCAGTCTCCAATGGAACGTCAGGCCAAGATGCGGGGCGAGACATTTGAGGAGTGGTACTGGACGTCCAGAAATGAGTAATGCACTTCATTGCTAAACGTTTAAGGTGGAATAATGGCTGAACAAGTCTGTAGTGGAGACCACTCAGGTCATATTTGTGTTCTGGCGAGTTGCGGTGATTTCGACAAGATCAAGGAGTTAACAAGAGACCCCAAGTATATATGTTTCAACTGTGGCAGAGTGGCAATTTCGGATGAGTATCTGTGCAATCCCATGCCAAACGAATGACCCCAAGATCTCGCTAATGGCTATCAGCCTTGCCCATTAAAATATGAATGGTTAGATTTTCACATAGAGCAAGGTCGAAACCTACTTGTCTATACGAGCCCCCTCTGGCTGCTTGATCGGCCAACGGGGGCTTTTTCTTGGTAGAAATGAGGTGTACAGACTTTCCGGGTGGGGAAAAAAGGGGTTAGAGTTTCTTGTTACAACGATTGCACAGATAACTGTCGTCCTTCAGGATCTTATCCTGGGTTATAGCCTCTTCCTCCGCAATGTGAAAAACCTCTTCTTCTGTCATGCAATCCTTACAGATTATCTCTCCCTTACTTGAATCAACTATTCCCAGTATGTCGTCCAACTCTATGTTTGCCATTTCTATAACCTCTCTCCGCAAACACCCAGAAGAAACTGGTCAATCCCATTTGATTACCAAGGTGTGCAATTATTAGGCCTGCAGGGGCAGAATAGCCCGAAGCCGCCAAGAATGTCAAACTAACCAGTTATAGCCTGATGCCCACCTCGCCATAAACGAGTACCGAGTATGCAAAGGTATGGGTTGCATTTTTGAAATGTTTCCGCAACTATGTTCAGCGATGGGCGCTAAGGCTCACGCGATGTGGGATGCGGGATGCGGATAAGGATATGATGCTGGAAGGAGAGGAACCGTGATGGAAAATATAAAAGCAGTTGGCTTTGACCTCTTCAATACTCTTATCACCATGGAACCCCTTGCACTGAAGGATGCCCTGACAAGGCTCACCGGCAGTCTTAAGGAAAACGGCTTCGCCATTGACCACGGCCAATTTGTGAAGGCTCACAGTGAAGCGGTGCTGGACTTCTTAGAGCAGACCAAGCGAGATGGGAGGGAAAGTCACAACAGGTTTTGGATCAGCTCCGCTCTAGCCAAACTAGGTCATGACGTTTCGCCGGATGATCCCCATATCTCAGACGCCGTTGACCTCTATTTCTCGGCATTTATTCAGCATGCCACAATCATTCCTGGAACCAAGGAAATGCTTGCCACTCTTCGAGACCGTTACCGTATCGGGCTACTCTCCAATTTCACTCATCCCCCCGCTGCCAGGAACCTGATAACCCAACTCGAGCTGGAACCTTTCTTTGAGGTGGTGCTCATTTCAGGGGATCTGGGGTATCGCAAGCCCCACCAGTCAGTCTTCAGGGAGCTTATCCAGCAGTTAGGGGTGGAGAAAGACCACATTGCCTTTGTGGGAGATGACCCGGATGCGGATATAGCAGGTGCTCTCCGGTCTGGGCTCAAGCCCATCTGGACCACCTATGTGCGGGACAACAATATTTCGCCTGCCCCTGGAATGCTGGGGCCGACTGATGATGATCCGGGTCCAGCGGTGCTGAGGATTTCCAACTGGCAAGACTTGCTTACCCTGCTGAACGCCGATTAGCTTTTCAGCGGCAGTGTACTATCCTTCCCGGTAATCATTGACTTTCCCCGACAAGGTTGCTACCGTGAATATGTCGCTAGGGGTGGTTGACTGAGAGCCTGGCATAGGACCAGGTAACCCTTTGCACCTGATCTGGGTAATACCAGCGTAGGGAAGCGGCCAGACCTCAGAGCATCTCGACCGCAGTAAGAACTCACTTTCTTCCCAAGACGCTCAAAATGCCGTTTTCCCACGCAGGGAAAGCGGTTTTTTATATGAAAAAGCACGGCGTCGATTCCCTCATTCAGGTTGAAGACCTTTCGAAAGCCTTCTCCCGAGGCAGTGATACACTGCAGGTCCTCCAGCAGATCAGCCTGAGCGCTGAACCCGGAGAACTCATTGCCATCATCGGACCCAGCGGCTGTGGAAAGAGCACTTTTTTCAACATCTTGGCTGGGCTGCTCTCGCCTGACGGTGGCAGCATATCTCTCAATAGCAAAAAGGTCCCTCATCTTCGAGGCAGAATGGCGTACATGCAGCAGAAAGACCTCTTGCTTCCTTGGAGAAACACATTGGATAATGCCATCCTGGGCATGGAGATTCAGGGGGAACACAAACGGATGGCACGTGAGCAGGCCCGCGATCTGCTAAAAACCTTCGGTCTGGAGGGTTTCGGAGATAGTTATCCTCAAGAGCTTTCTGGCGGCATGAGACAACGTGTCGCCTTGATGAGAACTATTCTCTGCAAGAAGGACATCTTGTTGCTGGATGAGCCGTTTGGTGCGCTGGACGCGATTACCAGAAGCATCATGCAAAAATGGTTGCTGAAGGTGTGGGGTCAATTCGGGCCTTCCATTTTACTGGTTACTCACGATGTTGATGAGGCACTTATTTTAGCTGATCGGATATATGTCATGACTTCTCGGCCGGCATCAATCAAGGGATCACTCCAGGTGGACCTCCAACGGCCGAGGAAAATTACCGAGCTGGACATGGTCAAATGTAAAGAATACCTTCTTGGACTCCTGGAAGACGAACTGACGGTCCCAGAGCCATGAAAACTCGATTGGTAAATACTGCATTGCCTGTGGCCCTCTTAGCGATTTTGGGCCTGTCTTGGGAAGCTTCGGTGCATTTCTTCGAGATACCTTCATACATATTGCCCGGGCCCTGGGAAATATTGAAGGTCATGTGGCAACGCATGGATCTTTTTGCCGCTCATGGTGTGGTTACTCTGATCGAAATAGGTTTGGGTTTTTGGCTGGCCCTGGTGGTGGGACTCACCTTGGCTGTTCTCATCCACGCTTCGCGGATAATTGAACGATCCTTCCTCCCTTTGATTATCTCGTCTCAGACAATTCCCGTGTTCGCCATTGCGCCGCTTTTGATCCTGTGGTTTGGCTACGGGATCGGATCAAAGGTAGTAATGACGGCAATTATCGTCTTTTTCCCCATTGTGATTAACACGGTAGAAGGACTCAAGGCAGCAGATCCTGACACCTTAGCCCTGCTGCAAATACTCGAAGCCTCACCGGGGCAGGTGTTTTTCAAAGTTCGTGTGCCTCAATCACTTCCTTTAGTTTTTTCGGTGATCAAGATTGGAGTGGCCGTAAGCGTTATTGGAGCGGTTATAGGGGAGTGGGTCGGGGCCAAGGAAGGTTTAGGATATCTAATGATCCACGCAAATGCCCAGCTTCAGGTGGAACTCGTGTTTGCTTCAATCTTCTGGCTGTCCATTTTGGGAATGGGCTTATATGGACTTGTGGTGGTGGTGGAGCGTTTGCTCATTCCCTGGCGACATGGTGGATCGAACAAGTGAAAATCCGCGGTCGCAGCAGGCGGTTCGTGAATAATGCGGGCTATAGCCAACTGGAATGCGGAAGGGAGAAGGGGGAAAGGCGATGATATGCCGAATAAAAACACTTGTGGTAGTGCTTAGCAGTCTGGCCTTTTTATATTGTTTGGCGGGAAATGGTGGGGCCGCAGATAAGGTGAGTTGCATGTTGGACTGGTTCCCGAATCCAGACCATGCGCCGGTGTATGTGGCCAAAGCCAGAGGTTTTTTTGAAGAACAAGGTTTGGACGTTGATATCATGGTGCCAGCTGATCCCAACGACCCGCTGAAACTGGTTGCCGCCGGGAAGATCAACTTTGCCATTAGCTATCAGGCGAGCGTAATAACAGCACGTTCACAAGGGTTGCAGGTTGTTTCCATCGGTGCCCTCGTACAACATCCTTTGAGCAGCATCCTCTATTTGAAATCATCTGGATTCAAGACTCCAGCCGACCTCAAAGGCAAGCGTATCGGTTATTCGGTTGAACCACTTTACCGGGTGCTCTTTGAGGCCGTGGCTGAAGGGGCTGGTCTCCAAACATCTGATTATGATATTTACCGGGTAGGATTCAATCTGGCGCCGTCGCTTCTGAGCGGCAAAGTGGACGCTGTCGTAGGTGCTTTTAGAAATTACGAGGCCATACAAATTGAGCTGGAGGGCAGGGAGGTGGGTATTTTCCCCCTGGAAGAACACGGGGTTCCTGATTTCTATGAGTTGGTCATCATAACTCACTCCAAAGAGATAGAGACTCATCCCAAAAGAGTAATGGCCTTTATGAGGGGGTTGACCAGAGGAATACACCAGACCGTCAGTGATCCCAAAGCAAGCCTGGAGACTTTTTTGAAGCTCCACCCGGATCTTAGAGACGAACTCAATCGCAGGGCCTACCAGGCCACGCTTCCTTTCTTCATGGGAAGCCCGAAACAGGAACCATCCCGCTGGGTCGAGATG
>PPDG01000399.1 GCA_002899795.1 Desulfobacteraceae bacterium
GCCAGTAACCGGAACCCCTTGATTAGTACACCATATGCCTGCCCAAAAGCAGCGTCACGGTGGTCAGAGAGCGTTTGGACCCTGTCAACTCCGGCAGCTCCGCACCAGCGTTTTTGAGCAAATGGAAGATCCATGCTAATGGTTAGAATTTCCACATCGTCGCCCAAGCGACCTGCTTCATCATTGAATCTCCGGGTCTCCATGTCACACACCGGCGTGTCGAGAGATGGCACGGAGGAAACGATGCAGACTTTGCCGCGGAATGAGTCGAAGCTTACCGGATTCAGATCATTGTCTATGGCTACGAAGTCGGGAGCCTTATCTCCAACTTGTGGCTCGGTACCCATAAGGGTAATCGGGTTACCTTTCATGGTGACTATGCCATCACGTTCTTGCATGCGAGTCTCCTTGTCGGTGCTGGGAATCGATCTTTTCTGGGCGCCCCCCGCGCCATGGGGATGACGAAATTTTGGGAGACATCCTGAATAGTTCTTGGATCAGTTTTTCTCAAGACGCTTGAGAAATATGCTTTAATAGTAAGTCACACTTCGACCCCGGTCAAGGTTTAGGTGGGTCAGGAAATCAGGAAATGATACTTTTGGCAACATTCTTGTGAAGAGCTTCCTTTCTGGATCTGAACAAACGTTTGTCACGTTTTCTCGACTGCCGCGCAACCTCCAGAAAATAGGATAGTATCCTGAGATCCTCTGAGATATCTCTCCCCATTTTTTTGGCTCCGTCTATTTTGGCCAAAACGGCGACAAGTCCATAGAGATGTAAACTGAGATTGGTAATCCGACGTAAGAAAAACTGCTCATTTTGGATATTTTTGCCATATATCAAAAGGCCAGCGTGCAACAACCAGCGTACACTTCGTCCATTTGCTTTGGCAAGACGGGCCGCACGGTTCATGACTCTTTGATGAAATCGCAGTTTCCAATCAGCTTTACCAAACAGACCCTTTAGCAGAAATACTAACTTAGAGGTGCTGGAGGGGTGGACTGCTTTCATGTGTTTGTTAAGGTTGCGTAAGACGAACAGGGGGGGATAGATGGAGTGGATCTCTGTGGTTCCCTCAAAAATGGTAGTTACCCTGAAATCTCTCAATCTCTTCTCATAGGGCTGGGTGGCAAGGTACCCTGAACCGCCTGCTACTTGGAGAGCATTATAAAGGGTATCCCAGGCTCTCGTGGTGCCAAACAATTTGCAGTGGGAACTCTCAATGGCAATCCGGGCTTGAGGATGATCCTCTAACATTCCAGCTGTGAAAGCTGTCATGGCTGAGGCCACGTAACTGTCAACCTTGGCCTGCACCATCTTTTCTTGAATGAGTTCAAAGCTATTGATCTCCACTCCAAACTGTCTCCGGCGTGCAGACTGTTTTTCCATGTCCCGCATCGACTGGTTCATGGCGCCAACAGATCCTGCGCCGAGGGCTAGTCTGCCGTAATTAAGGATACTCATGGCGACCTTGAATCCCTCTCCCGGCTGACTTAAGAGATTTTCCACTGGTACCCTGACGTCCTTGAATTGAATGGCTGCCGTGGAACTTGCCTTGAGTCCCATTTTGGGCATATCTTTACCAATTTTCACTCCATCCCAAGTGGTCTCTACGATGAAAGAACCCATGAAACCTGGCTTTTCCGAATCAAGCTGGGCAAAAACCGTAAGACCACCAGCGTAGTTTGCGTTGGTAATATATGTCTTTTGACCATTCAAAATGTAGTATTTACCATCCTCGGAGAGAACAGCTTTACTTTCTATATGTTTGGCATCGGAGCCTATTTTCGGTTCAGTGAGGGCATACGAAAAAATCATCTCGCCGGATGCTGCCGGAACGAGATATTTTTCCTTTTGCGCCTCATTGCCGAAAAGCACAATACCTTTGCAACCAATGGAAAGATGCGCCAAAGAAATGAGCGCCAGGGCCAAATCTTTGCCGGCTATCTCTGCTACCACCTGCAAGTACTGCCTGAGACTCAAGCCAACTCCGCCGTACTTTTCTGGGATGTTGAGTCCGAAGTAGCCGATCTTCTTCAACTCTTCCAATAACTCTGCCGGGATCGTTCCCTGTTGTTCTAAATAGGAGGGTGGATATTTCTTCGTAACTTCAAGATATTTGCCAATGACCTCCCTTGTTATTTCATCTTCCTCTAGATCTTGGAAGGAATGGAACCGTTCCATATCCATAGAGCCAAAGTAGATATTTCCCAAAAAGCTTTCGAAATTCATGCCCAACTCCTTTGCGTCTCAACACGGTAGAGAGAGAATAAGTAGCCACCGGAACAAGAAGCAGCAACTCCATGCTGCATGGTCGTTGGTGATGTTTCTATCATTACAAACAGATGTTGAATGCCCGAAGTGAAGATTCTGTGAATGAGAGGGAGCTGAAACTATGGAGTACTGGAGCGTTGGAGTATTGGTAAGGTCTCTGGGCGGGGATAGTTTCAAGATCCCATTACTCCATTACTCCACAACTCCATCACTCCAAGAAACACTGGTCACCGGTCTGGCGAGGTTATAGTTATATGTATTGAACCAAGATACAAAACACGGTCGTAGCGAATATCCCCAAGGGATAGAGGCTAGCTTGGTTGAAAAGGTTGATCGCTTTGCTGGTGTCATCATCTGACAGAAATCTTCGAAGAGGAACCAAGAGGAAGAACAGTCCGGAAAGAATTGCCCCTACGACATATACTCCCTTCATTTTGAGGGGAGAAAGAAAGATCAGGCCGAGACCGAGGACAGAACTGGCGATGAGAGCTGCAAAAATGATTGTCACTGAAAAGCTCGGCCCGTAGACCACAGGGATAGTTTTTGCTCCAAGCCTTCCGTCTTCCTGCATGTCCACGAGATCGTTGGGAATGTTTTGTCCCCCTACCTCCCAGAGCGCTATCCAGATGAAAACAACGATTACCAATTGAGGCTGTGGCTTTGGGTTTACCGCAAAGATGGCAGCCAGTGCTCCAAGGTTTTTTACCGTTGCGGCGATGAGTATCTTCCACTGACTCACCTTGTACAGTCTGCAGTAAACTACCTCCAGAATGGCACCTATAAAGAAAATAATCGCACATACAGGATTAAGCAGCGCAGCCCCTACCAGGGCGATCAGTCCCCATAAAAAGGTCCATATCACACCACTGGTAAAGGGGATGAGTCCTTGAGCAAGGGGATGGCGGACAAAGATGCAGTCTAGATCAAAGCAGGCTGGCTCTTTGAGAAGCTCTGCCATCCTTTGCCGATCTAGCTCATAGTCTGTCACATCGTTCAAGGCATATATGCAGGTGTATCCTGCAAAAACTGTGATCATGCCTAGTAGGATAGTGGAAAGGGGTGGAAACGTGCCCAGACACAATAAGGCCGCTGCCATTGGGGTGGCCAGGTCAATCAGCAAATGTGGTGTTCTGGATAAAGCAAGATAGAGCCTCAATTGCTGGGATTTGGCTGACAATTGTACACTCATGCTAACCCTGTTTCATCCTTCTTGCTACACCTGCCTAAGGAATGTTATCTCAATGAGGAAAGGTCATTTTTGCTCCGAACCATCCTAAGACACTTACCACAACCGGAAGTGTCAGGCTGAGCAGGAGGTAGACGATCCTTGCCCCACTTGGCTGCAACAAAATTTCAGGTGATAAGAGTCTCCACAGGAAAATGACCAGAATGAGAGTAACGAGAATGAGTGAACCAAAGATCTTTATGGCTATTATCTTCGACCATTTACCAGCGTAATTGAGCCACCAGTTATACGGCCCAGTAAGCATGGCGACCGGTGCGACCACCAGCCCGGCCACCAGGACATGAAAGGCGCTTGTCTCCAGGCTCTTGTTTCCTGTCACCAGATAGAGGATGTTGAGAACGGGAAACAACATCATAAAGGCAATCGGGAAGTGGACGGTCATGGGGTGGGGATGGCGACGGAGCATGGGTATTTTGCGAAAGACCGCCAGAAGAAGGTCGGGAATGTGCTCATCCATGGGATCTTTTTCAGGTTTTAGGATCCCAACCTGTGGGAATTTTTCGAAAACCTCTATGCCATGTGGCGCACCTCCGATGTCCTCAGTCAGACTTGTTCCACCCTGATGCCTTTGCATATGACTACCGGTTTTCCACAATTTGCTTTCTGAGACATCATACACCTTGTCATCGTGAGCTATGTATACCGGTTGTCCATTCTCACCGTTGAATGTGGCAAGCTCTTCACGGCTGAATTCTTTCAACTCATCTTGCATGTTGCATCCTCTGGTCCCAGCAGAAAATACCTCTATTTCATGTTCATTGTGAATCTTCTCTCAAATGTTTAACGTTATCCCATCCCTATCCACAATGCAAGCCATTCAATCACCGGATCCCTCAACCCCTCAATGTGGCCCTTCGGTACCAGCGGGCTAATCGTTCAGGATTACATCCAAAAAAGTACGCCAGCAAGACAGCCTGATTGATAAGGGTGGTTTTCAAGATTCCGAGCTTTAACCA
>PPDG01000072.1 GCA_002899795.1 Desulfobacteraceae bacterium
TAAGCTTGATATAAAGATATCTGCTATAGATGTGAAATCTTGGATGTCTCCAAGAATTTGAGATATGCAAATCATACCTAGATTTTTATGAAAGTTCACATCTTGGCAAGCTATCTACAGTCTCACAGCAAAATGATAAACTCCAACATCTTCTGAGCTCTTCTACCACTAGATTTATATTGATCTATAATGGTTTAAGGGCGCGCTTTCGCCCAGCCTACCGAAGGTTGATTCCCTTGCAATTCCAACTATCTTCAACTAAGCTGAGATTATTCTATCTTGATAGCCCTTAAACTGGCTGTGCCAACCTAATATAATCTGAAACATCCATATATCCTTCTCTTCAGGGGAATGACCATGAAAGAAGCACGCAAAACAAAAGCACAACTCCTCAGTGAGCTCGAGGAACTGCGCCACAGGGTCGGAGAATTTCAAGAGTCAGAGACCGAGCTCAAAAGAGCGGAGAAGACACTCCAGCAGAGTGAGGAGAGGTTTCGTATCCTGGTCGAAACTACCACTGACTGGTTTTGGGAAGTAGATGAAAACGCCGTTTATACCTACTCAAGTCCAAAGATACGCGACATTTTAGGCTATGAGCCAGAGGAGATTTTAGGGAAGACTCCCTACGCCCTTATGCCCCCGGAAGAGGCCGATAGGGTTGCTCATATTTTTGCCCCTTATGCTACATCCCGCAGGCCTTTCAAGCTCCTTGAGAATACAAATGTCCACAAAGATGGCCATCTTGTAGTTCTGGAAACTAGCGGGATTCCTATCTTTGATGTCAAAGGGGTATTCCGTGGTTATCGAGGTATTGACCGGGATATTACTGAGCGCAAGCAAGCGGAGCAAGCAATTCGGGCGAGCGAGATGCGACTTCGCACAGCGATAGAGAGCCTGCCATTTGACTTTTTCATAATTGACAAAAATGGCCGCTACGTCATGCAGAACTCTACCTGTAGAGACCGTTGGGGTGATGTGATTGGAAAACGTACAGAAGATTTGGAGGTAGACGAGGATAATTTGACTCTCTGGCTAAATAACAACCGCCGTGCTTTTGCCGGTGAAGTAATAAGGGGTGAGGTAGAACTCAAGATAGAAGGAGAAAAGTCATATTATTACAATATTTTAGCACCGGTCACTGATAGAGATCAGATACGAGAGATTTTAGGGGTCAACATTGATATCAATGAAAGGAAGCAAGCCGAAGAGGCGCTGCGCAAAGCTCATGATGAGTTGGAACGACGGGTGGAGAAGCGTACTGCCCAATTGATGAAAGCAAACAAGTTACTTAAGGAGAAAATAGAAGAGCTCAAACGGATGGAGAGGGAGTTGCACGAGTCTCACCAATTGCTGGAAAAGACATTTTCTAGTCTAGATGAGGCAGTTCTAGTGGTTGAACCGCACACCCGTGCTATTTTAACAGCCAATCCAGCTGTAGAAATCGTTTTTGGCTACAGTGCGGAAGAAACGCTTGGGCGTAATACTGAGTTCTTGCACGTGGACAAGGCAATGTACCAAGAATTCGGCCAGGAACTCTTTCTCGCCTTAGACAAGGATGGAGTGTATCGTGGTGAGCATCGAATGCGGCGGAAAGACGGAAGTATTTTCTTCACTGAACACACTGTGTCAGAGATATTAGATGATTCAGGGCATCGAGTCGGCGTGGTCAGCATAGTGCGGGACATCACCAAGCGCAAGAGGGCAGAAGATGCACTGAGGGAGAGCGAAGCCTACATAAAAGGCATTCTGAATGCCGCACCGGCAGGCATCGGTCTCGTTCGTAAGCGAGAATTGGATTGGGTAAGTCATCGAATGTGCGAAATGCTTGGATATTCTGCCGATGAGCTAGTAGGACAGAGTGCCAGGATAGCATATGAAAGTGACGAGGAGTTTGAGCGTGTTGGGAGGGTTAAATACTCGGAGATCCAGAAACAGGGCGTTGGCGCAGTGGAGACACGTTTCAAACGCAAAGACGGCAGCATATTTGATGTTTTGTTGTGTTCGTCTGCTGTCGATCCCGGTGACCTCTTGAAAGGCGCAATTTTCACGGCACTGGATATAACCGAGAGCAAGCGGGCAGATAAGACCTTACGAGATAGCGAGGAGAAGTACAGGCTGTTGGTCGAGAATCTTCCGAGCATTGTCTTTAAGGGATACAAAGACTGGTCTGTGGAGTTTTTTGACGAAAAGGTTGAAGTGTTAATTGGCCATAGCATGCAAGAATTTAACTCCAAGAGGATAAAGTGGTCTGATTTGGTTGTTGAAGAAGACATCGCCGGTGCAAGGGAAACCTTTATCAAGGCCTTGAAAACGGATAAGTCATACGTGCGAGAATACAGGATCAAGGCCAAGAGCGGGGGCATCCTATGGATACAGGAAAGGGCAATGATAATATGTGACGATAAGGGGGAGATTGATTATGTAAGTGGAGTCTTTTTTGACATCACTGAGCGCAAGCGGGCAGAGGAGACACTGCGGGAAAGTGAGCACTATTTCCGTTCGCTGCTCTTTAATATGCACGAAGACATCCTGGTCATTGACCGTGACTATCGAATCACTGACGTGAACAATACCCTGCTGGTTACCGCGGGTCTTAAGTACGAGGAGGTAATCGGGCGCCATTGCTACGAAATCTCGCACGGATACAACGAGCCGTGCGAACGGAATGGTGAAGACTGCATGATGCGTGAGGTGTTTGAGACTGGTAAGCCAGGCAACTGTCGTCATCAACACATACAAGCTGACGGCTCTAAGGTCTGGGTTGACATACTTCTGTCGCCTCTTAGAGATGAGTACGGCAATGTCACCCATGTAATAGAGGCAATTCGTGACGTGACCGATCTGGTCGAGATGCAGGATGTGCTGCGTGAGAGTGAGGAAAACTTCAGGGCTCTGGCAGAAAACGCCAATGACGGCATTCTGATAGCCGCTGGTGAAGAAGGAGGAAATGTATACGCCAACAAGCGGGCCGCGGAGATTACCGGTTATAGTGTCACTGAATTGCTGGGAATCGGTTTGCATGAGTTGGTAGCACCTGGCGAAATCAAAGAAGTGGCCGACAGGTACAAGAGAAGACTTGCGGCAAAGAATGTGCCGGGCGAATACGAGACTAAGCTTGTCCGGCAGAGCAGAGAGATCTTTCCGGTAGAGCTGTCAAGTGCAAGAAGCGTTTGGAAGGGGGAACCCGCTTCTATTATCATAATCCGGGATATCACCAATCGAAAACGCGCAGAGGAAGCAGTTCGTAAGAGCGAGGCTGAACTGGTTGAGAAATCACGTCATCTTGAAGAAGTCAACGCCGCACTAAAGGTTCTGTTGAAACAAAGGGAGGGAGACAAGGCGGATCTTGAGGAAAGACTCCTTGCCAATGTCAAAGAACTGGTGTTGCCCTATGTTGAAAGGTTGAAGAACAGCAGGCTACATTCCGATCAAATGACCCTGGTTGGCATTTTGGAATCAAACATGAAAGAGATCGTCTCCCCATTTGTGACCAAGCTGTCATCGAGATTCTTGAGTCTTACTCCAACAGAGATTCAGGTTGCTAGTCTGATCAAGGATGGTAAAACTTCTAAAGAGATCGCATCGGTGATACACGCATCAGAGAACACCGTCCGGTCGCACAGATTCCACATTAGGAGCAAACTTGGCATAAAGAACAAGAAAGTCAATTTTAGGTCCTATCTGCAATTCCTCCAAGATTAGTGATTTTAGATCACTCATTAGTAATGACATTAACCACATTATATTTTTCCTATCGACCACCCATGTCTATATAATAATAGTGAGGCATATCAGGGATCGAGCTTCAGTTTCTAGATCTCGCGCAACTCCAGATTGTGGACTTCTTCATTGCTGACTAGGGGAGGGCTCAAGCCATGAGAAGAAGTGACGCAGAATTTCATTTAAGGGATGTCCGTCAGATGTCAGACAGGGTGATGATCGACCTATTCAAGCGGAAGATAAATGATATGAACCGATCTCCTAGACATTTGCAGGGAACCTGGCATGAAGCTGGTGATTTCTTGATAACTCATTTCGGGAAGATCAGCCGCATCATGGACCAAAATAAGAAAACTCTGCTGAAGCTTTATCAGGCTGCCATTAAGGAAGTGGAGCAGTCTTCAGTTTAGTGCCTCACGTATTCACCTATACGAGGTATGCTGGATGCTTTTGCTCTAACTAGGACATTAAAAAATGTCAGAGCACAAAGGCAACACGCTAAATGATGACCAGATTAAGATACTTGCCCTACTTGCTGTGGGGACAGCAGAGGAAAACATTGCAGAGCAACTCTGCATGAGCACTCAAGCTGTCAGGGTGGAAACAGACTCTATTTTCAATAAGATCAATGCACCCAATCTCTTACAGGCTGTTCTCTGGGCAGCCTTGAGACTATAGGGTCTTAGAGATTTAATGGGGTATCTCTCGACAAATCCTATTGAGTTTGTTTTGGGGTGCTTTTGGTATCCATATGGGCAGGAAAATTACAGTAATCCTGAGAGACGGAACAGAGTTAACCTATAAAAATGCAAGGATTGTAGAAGGCAACAAGACATGGATTTATCAAGTCGATAAGAATGAACGTCCGGAAGAACTGCTAGCTTTTATAGATCCAAATCATATTAGGAAGCTGTACACGGAAGAAGACTGATATTCACCTTGACCCAATCAACAGGTTTGCAACGACTTGAGCTTATGCTGCTTTCCCCACGCTAGCGAATATCCACAATGCATAATTGGTTTCCTGCTGTCCTGCCTACGATAAATCCGCTGAGAGGAAGGAGAATTCAAAGTGAAAACTGACTCTCAGACAAAGTGTGCCAATTGCGGAGCCACCTATTCCTACGTGGAGCAAGGCAGGAGAGAGCATTTTATCCCTTGGGGACCTTACTTTCTCTGTGACATGTGCCACAGACTAGCTATTATGGAAGCGTTGCAGCCTGAGTCCAAACCGCCGTTTGAACCTTCCAAAGGATGAAGTGATACTCATTGGATCATTCTGTATGGCCTCGTGGTAGCCCCTTAACACGGCTGCCCAGAAAGGATGATGGAAATGAGAAAATGGACTAAGACGGAATCTGAGGACCTAGGGTTTGTGCGTAAGTACTGCTTGGCGAATACATACCCTGCAAGCGATGAACGCTGCCCATATGCAAAAGCAAAGATAATGGCCAAATCTTCCGAGGTTTCTACAGGTAAAAGCGACTTCAAGGACGTGGATGGAATCTTCCTGTGTCGATACCCAGATCAAGAAATGCCCGCACACGAAGCACGCCTCACTTCAGAATTGGACCAATGTCCTTACACAGAAAGAAAAAAATTGATTGATGCACTGGATGTCTGACAAGCCTCTCTAATTGGGATTTAATCATCATCTTCTCCACTGCCACGCTCTACATCCAAAGAGCCGTGTCAACGATTGCTAAGAATACGGGGAGTATATGCAAGAGGAGAGAAGAAAATTCATTAGACACCTCCTTGAATGCCCTGTTACGGTGGTAACATCCCAAGGCACCATGTCAGGACAAGCAAAGAACCTTAGTGGAGATGGTGCTCTAATCTGTTGCAAGCAGCCGCTAAACCCAAGGGAAAGCATGGATTTAACTATCAAATTTTCTGATGGGTTCTCCCTGGAAGTGCCGTCTGAAGTTGTGTGGTACTACAAGACTACTGCGGGTGATGAGAAGAGCTTGTACAAGATGGGTGTTCGCTTTCTCAGGTGAGAGCAATTGGGCGAGCAGCTCAATCAGAGAATTTATGCTCAGGCCATGCACTAAATCGATCCCGTACCTAATACTTTCACTCCACAGACGCTTAGACCTTCCTCAATAACTTTCCCTTATGCTGTATTAGAGATGTTTGGCTCAGGAATTCACAGTTCTGCTATTTATCCTGAATTTAGAGCATCCGTGAAAAGTTAAGATCTCCTTATCATATCTTCATCCTAGCCTGTGTGATTTCAAAGCTGAGATACCGATCTAACGCTCCCCAGTTTCTCATCTCTCATTTCTCATTTGTCATTGTGCAGCGAATAGTCATATCGTGAGGGCAAGGTCCGCTCCGATTTAGAGACTGGCTAAGTAGGAATTTTTTCCAGGGCAAGATCTAACTCGGTGGGCGTACGCCAGCGCTTCTTAGGATCTTTGTGCAGACATTTCAAGATGGCTTCATCAAGTTTGGCAGGAATGCTGGAGATAAACACCCGAGGAGGCACGGGATATTTCTCGTTGTGCTGTTTCTTGAAGTCCTCTGGTGATGGCCCTTTAAACGGCAATTTCCCTGTAAGGGCTTTATAGAATACGAGGCCAAAAGAGTAGAGATCTGCGGCCTGCTTCATCTTGTCCGGCATTCGCGCAGGGGGGCGGTTGAACAGTTCGGGCGCCATAAAGGCTAATTCAAAAGCAGAGAGTTCCTCGTAGTTCGCTGTCAAATCCAGCATGTTATTGAGCTGGAAAACAAGACCAAAATCGGTAATCTTGGCGTTGCTAACCTGGTCGCTGACAACCACCCGTTTGGAGTTAAGAGCGAGGTGGAATATTTTCCTGAGGGTATCGTCAGCGCCTCGATGCGAATGGGCATAGGCTAGAGCGTTGAGAAGAGCTCTGGCCAAGCTGACGGCCTCGGCTATGCTCAGGTGAGTTTTCTCTTTTAATAAGTCCTCCAAGGTGCTGCCAAAATCTTCCATGATCAGGTAATATTGGCCGTCGCTTTCAGCTACGTCCAGGACCCGAGTGATGTTGCGGTTTTCCATATTCACTTGCTCATAGGCCCACTTCACAATAAAATCCTTGACCTTGGCCCCACCAGACAGTTGAGGCAGAAGAGTCTTGGCGACACGAAAGGTTCCACTCGAAACCTCGCGCACTCGGAAAATCTGATGGATCTCATCCTGACCAAGTTCTGCCTGAATCTCGTATTGGAGATCAGTGTCCACATGGAGGCTAAGCAAACCTTTGCCTTTGGACAAAAGGGGTCCTTGGGTCTGCGTCTGCACCTTGGAGCGGATTACCTCGTGAGTGGGATCAATAGAGGCAGCACGCTGGAAGTAGGTTTGTGCCTGGTCGTATAGATTTTTCTTCTCGCAGGCTGTTCCCATTAGATAATAGTACTTCAAAGTTTCTGGTCCGGGCTTGATGGACTCTATCCAGGGAAGAGCATCTTCCATTAACTCCAGAGTACGATCGTAGTCCTGTTTTTTCAGCCAAGCCTCGCCCAGTTCGGTCAGGGCGGTCAATTTGTAAGGAGTGTCCTCCAGCATTACTTCCAGATATTCATTGGCAGCACTGTCGAATTCGCCCGCACGGAGAAGGTGTCTGGCAAGCTTTAGGCTGATATCAGTTTTCTCACTTCCGTTGTCAAGCATCTGTTGGTAAATGGCCGCGACGCGCTCTATGGCATCAGCGTTGCCCGGATCTTTCTCCAGTACTTGCTCATACAGAGGCACCAGTCTGTCAACAGGAACCTGCTGTTCGCTCTCCATGTGACGCAGTGTTTTGATGGCTTTCGAGAACTGTTCGTTCTTGAGGTGAAGCTTCACCACGTTCAGCTGATAGCGATCGCTATCTTTGGCCAAGCTCTCGACCTTTTTGGCCGCAGTTCGATGCGTCGGATCGCTCGCCGCCAGCTGTTGGTAAAGCTCTAGGGCCTTTTCCATGTCACCAGCTGTTTCATACCCTACCGCCATCTGCCCCAGGAGCACATTGCGGTCGGTATCATCCGAATCCTTCTGTTTATAGGTCTTCTCCAAGATCCGGAGACCTTCTCTGTGCTGCCCGAGCTGAATATGAGCCTTGCCAATCTGCAGAGAACATTCAATTGGCTGGAATCCTGAGGTGGCAGCGTTTTGAAACTCCTGGATTGCCTCGGCGAATAGACCGATGTCCAGAAACGCTTGGCCTCGATTGAAGGCAACACTCCCTTCCCCTTCTTGGGCGGCGACATGCTCTTCTGGTTTGGCTTCTGAGGTTTGGCCGTGGAATTCTGCTTCCTGACGTTCGATGAGAGCCAGTTGTTCCCGAATAGATCCGCGAAAGCTCTCGTAGGTTTGACGGAAAGCTGGATCGGTAGAGGCTCGTTGCGAGTGGGATCCCAACTCTTTCAGGAGCTGTTGGTAGGCCTGGCGGGCTTCATCGAAAAGACCCTGAGAAAGGTAGAGCTCAGCCTCATTTATCTTTTCTTGGATCTCAGAGAGGCCATTGGCGCTGGAATCGTTGATATTGTCTGATTGCATGGTCAGGGAAGACCCCGGGCAACTGTCCTGCTAACATGGGAGGCGGCCAATCAGTCTAGGCCGGTGGCGATTTACGAGAGCACGTAGTTCGGATCAATAACGTTAATCTCAAAATCTCCTTCAATGGTTGCCATGCCACTCACCTCTCCTGGTAGCCCAGCTTTGCGGTAGCCTTTGACGTCATAGGGCGTCCTTTGCATTACCTCATCAGTCAGTAAGGCACCGTGGCGCTCACCGGTGCTGAGCAGGACAATACCTCTGACGGGGGCTACGGCCTCGGTGTCATCGCTGCCAAGGACCTCCGGACCAAGAGCGATGATGGGGAATTGGATTTTCTTCAACTCTTTCGGTTTGAGGTTCGCGAGAGGACCGGTAATTCCCCGCTTGATGCTGCGAAATGCCCCCTTGAAATCGGTCAGTCCGACGTAACCTCTCTTGCGCAAACTCTTTACTTTGCCCTTGGAAACCTTGAAGATATTGACGACGGCCTCCGCAGGGATACCCAGGGTGTTGTTGACCACGTCGGCCAGGTAAATGCTAGCCTGTGCATCGGGAGTAATACCAGGGGACTCGGCAGGTATCTCCTCGACCAGGTCCAATACTGGTTCGGACTCTAAAGACTCCATGAACTCATCGGAGTCCAAGGCGAACTCTTCAGTTTCCATTTGAACATCTTTGAATGCTATTCCTTCATGGCTGGACGTCGGTGCCACACCCTCACCAGCAAGACTGTGCTGCAAGTTGGAAGTGACCTGAGTCAGACTCTGAACAGCACTACGGATAGTTTTAACCTGCGAATCAATCGCAGCCTGGGCTTCTGGGGCAATGGCTTCCTTTTGCTGCTGGTCTAGATTTTGCTCAAGTTTGCTCAGCGCTGCACTCAGGTTGCCAGACAGCTCCTGGGCCTCTGTCAGTTGAACTCCTACGGTCTTATGCACGGAGTCAAAATGTCTCTCTAATTTCTCGAGAGCAGGCTTGCCTGTCATCGCTTTCAAGATCCGACCAAAGAATGTGGTAGTCTCCTGGTCAAGGACCTCCAAAGCATTGGAAAGTTGGCCACTCAGGGCTCTGGCTTCTTGGAAGAAGGGCTGCAGAGATGCAGGAGTATCAGCCGGGGCCACCTGAGGTGGCGGAGCCATTTCCGTTGGCTCTACCGCTGGCTCCAGATCCGGTTCTTCATCGAAAAGTTCTTCAAAAACTGGTTCCTCTTCGGGGAGTGGTTCCAGAGTTGGCTCTGCCTCGGGTGGTTCTTCGGCTAGAAGTTCTTCAAAAAGCTCTTCCGGCAAAGGTTCTTCTTCCGGGTGAGCTGCCAGTATTGGTTCCTCTGCGGTGAGTGCTTCCAGTGTCGGTTCTTCTTCAGGAGGTTCTTCCAGTAAAGGTTCTTCTTCAGGAGGAGCGACCAGTGTGGGCTCTTCCTCGAGCCCATCTTCCAATAGCGGTTCTTCCCCGAATAATTCGTCCAGAACTGGTTCTTCTTCAGAAGGGGCGACCAGTGTGGGCTCTTCCTCGAGCCCATCTTCCAATAGCGGTTCTTCCCCGAATAATTCGTCCAGAACTGGTTCTTCTTCGGAAGGGGCGACCAGTGTGGGCTCTTCCTCGAGCCCTTCTACCAATAGCGGTTCTTCCGCAAATAATTCGTCCAGAACTGGTTCTTCTTCAAGAGGCTCCTCCAATACCGGTTCTTCCTCAATTATTTCGTCCAGCGCTGGTTCTTCCGCCACCATTTCTTCCAGGATCGGCTCCTCAACTGGCGGAGGCTCGACGGCTGGTTCGGGCGCAACTGCCGGCGGCTTCATCCGTTGGATCTCAGCCTTCACCCGCCTAAATTGACCGAGCAATGTGTCCATTACCTCGCTGCGCTCAGCCTCTGTGGCGGCTGGCTCCCGCACGAAAAGGTCAAGGCCACGGGCAGCTCCGTGCAAAAACTGGACGGAGATCGGTGCGGCATCAGCCTTTGCAGCTCGTAAATATTGGAGCACCCCCAGGGACATTTTAATCACTGCCATGCAGTGACGGTTATCACCGTGCTTGTCGCTGACGGCCTGGAGCTCTTCTTCAAAATCCTGTATGGACTCGGGAGTAATCTCCCAATCCAGAGTGAGAAGACTCTCCTTCAATTGAGCTAAAGAATCATCTGCGGCTTCAGTCGGCGGAGCAGGAACAGATTCTTCCACTGGTTTCTCTGCCGGTTTTTCGGCGGGCTCTTCGGGGGGGGCTTCCTCAACAAGTGAAGGTTCCCGTCCCTCGGTCTTCTTGACGAAGAGTTCGTCTATGGCCTTGTCAATGTCGGCCTCTAATTCGCTGGCATCAACTCCTGCCAAGGGGTCGTCGGTCAAATCCATGTGGCCCCTCCTTGTGGCAACTGGCGGTTGTTACCGGGATAAAAGTTTGCGGCTAACATACTTTACTGTCCCCTTGCTGATCTCTCTTAGCGTTTCAAACACACCGTCGCCCTTGAGTGCACTGCCACTAAACCAGGGAACCTGAAGTTCCTTGTTCAGGTCTTCCTGCATCTCCTCAACAGAGAGGATGGGAATATTAGAACCGCCGAGGTCTCTTTTGTTGTACTGAAGGACGAGAGGGATTTCCTTAATGTCGACGTTATCCTCAGCAAGATTCTGTCTCAGATTCTCCAGACTCTCAATGTTCTTCTCTTTCTGAACTTTAAGAGAATCAGCCACGAATACGATGCCATCCACACCTTTGAGAACCAGTTTGCGGGTCGCATTGTACATGACCTGGCCAGGGACGGTATAAAGCTGGATCTTTATGCTCAGTCCCTGAATCTGACCGAGGGCCAAAGGGAGAAAGTCAAAAAAGAGCGTGCGGTCACCCTTGGTGTCGATGGTAACCATCTTACCACGAACAGAGTCGGTCATGGCCTGGTGTAGGTAAAGCAGATTGGTAGTCTTGCCCCCTCGCCCAGGCCCGTAGAACACTATCTTACATTGGACCTCGTTTTTACTAAGATCAATAAACGACACAGTTACAGCTCTCCGCCCAGAATAGGTATCAGTGTATCAGTCACTCTCGCGGTATTTAACCGGATCAGCCCCAAAGAAACATCCTTGCCGAAAAGGGTAATAAGAATGAACCCCTTTCCCACTTTGGTGAAGTGGATGTTTTCATTCTTGCCTTTATGGAAGAGGAGAGCGAAGTCATCTTCTCCAATGAGTTTGGCAATCTCGGCGGTTGCGCCGAAATTGGCCGCAGAAAGTGCAGCCAGGGCCACAACATCCAGATTGGCAGGATCACCTCGATTGACAATAAGATTGCCGGAGCGGTCAACCAAAAGGACGCAGTCGGCCCCAGCCCGGAGAACATCTTCATCCAGAGCGCTAATGATGTTATCTATCGATTCTTTGGATAAGACGAGATCCATACCCCCCTCACTTTTACTGGCTCCGCACTAGGTTAGAGCAGCGATTAAAGACGTATGCTTTCAATTTCGCTACAAAAAAAGTCTCGGTATCTATAGCAGTATTGCTATAAAAATGCAAATACTTTTTTGTAGTAATGTCGCATGCCTGCAGGAATCATGCCGTGTTCAGCCCACCAATCGAACTGTCAATCTAACATGCGGCGAAGGGCGATCAGTTCTTGTTTGATTTCGTCCAAGGTTGGGTGATGCGAAGAGTGATCTGAAGAGTGATCTGAGGGGAGTTTTAGTTTTTTGCGGGCACCTGCGATGGTGTATTTCTCGTCGTGGAGCAAATTCTTGATGTGCAGGAGCGTCTCTACATCTTTCCGACGGTAGACCCGCTGTTTTGAAGGGGCGCGTCGGGGTCGGACCAGGGAAAACTCTCGTTCCCAATAGCGAAGCACATGGGTGGGAACGCCTATAATCCGGCTCACCTCGCCAATCTTGAAAAAACGCTTACTGGGAATGATGTCTGTCATGATCAAAGCACATACCGTTTAAATAAACGGTGAACAGCGAAAAGGAAAGAAATTAACGTCTTCGCCTCAACCACTTGTCTAGCGTTCACCGATTTCTCCGTATTGGATCGTGTATTATCTGCTGTGTAATATGCAACACCAGCGGCCAAATTTCAAGAGCGGATTTCAGCCTGGAATGCGGCAATGACCTTTTGACTAAATGCCGTATGGATTTCATTAACCTCCAGGTCAGTGAGACTGCGTTCTCCGGATCTGTAGGTGATGCGGAAGGCCAGACTCTTATTGTCTTTTTCTATCTGTTTGCCTTGATACTGATCGAAGAGGGTGATGGATTCAGCGTACTGCGGCGGATGTTGTTCTAGATAGTCGAGCAAATCCTGGGCGGCGACAGAACCAGAAACGACAATGGCCAGGTCACGGTTGACTGCGGGGAATCTTGGCAAGGGTTTGAACTTTTTCAGAGATACTGTTTTTTCCATGAGGAGGTCGAAGTCGATGTCAAAAACATATATGGGGCCTTTGAGGTCAAAGTCCTCTAGAACCCTGGGATGGACCTCCCCCAGGTCTCCCAGACAGGTGTCGGCCAGGAGGACGCGCGCAGCCGCATCTGGCTTTAAGTAAGGAGCTAGATCCGTATTGGCCCAACGAATATCTGCGACTCCGAGGTCCAGAAAGAGAGCCTCGAGCGCACCTTTGATATCGAAGAAATCAACGCTCTGAGCTGGCTCGTTCCATCCTGCCGGCCGACGCCTACCAGAGAGCAGGCCACAAAGGTTGAATCTCTCTTCAGGTAGTTCCTCCTCTCCCCTGGAGAAAAAGACTTTGCTGATTTCAACGAGTCTCAAATTAAAGTTGTTTTGGCGCTGGTTGCGGACGGCAGTTTCCAGCATACCTGGAACAAGTGAAGTACGCATTACTGCCTGTTCCTCGCTCAAGGGGTTGCGAAGGGGAAGGAGCCGCCTCCGCCGGTCATCCTCTTCGAGTCGCAGCAGTTCAACAGCTTGAGGGCTGATGAATGAGTAGGAGATAATTTCACAGAAACCATGGGCTGCAAGGAGCTGTTTGGTCCGCTGTCGGATGACCTGATCTTGGGCCGGCTTGGCTGCAGCCAAGCGAGCCGTGGGTGAAGCACTGGGGATACGGTGGTATCCTGCCAGGCGGGCCACTTCTTCCATGAGATCCACTTCGCGGCTAAGGTCGGCGCGAAAAGATGGTGGATCTACCACGAGGAGGTCATCTTCAGCGGTTCGGACTTTTAACTGGATCGACTCCAAATATTTACAGATCTCTTCTCTGGTGAAATCCGTACCAAGGAAGCGATTGGTTTTAGACCCGTGGAGTTGTATCGATTCCTGCCTGAATGGAACTGGATAGACATCAATGTAGCCTGCGGCCAACTCACCATCGCCTAGTTCCGCCATAAGCTGGGCGGCCCGATCCAATGCGGTCAGCACGCCCTCAGGGTCTACCCGCCGCTCAAAGCGATAGGATGATTCGGTGCTCATTCCAAGGGCTTTGGCGGTTCGCCTGGTGCCAGTTGGTTGAAAATGGGCACTTTCGATGAGAACGGTATTAGTATCAGGAGTAATCTCCGAGTCAAGGCCGCCCATGATGCCGGCCAGGGCCACGCCGTGGCTGGCATCACAGATAAGCAACATATTGCTCTGCAACTGATGCTTCTGGCCGTCCAGGGTTACGAAAGTTTCATTGGGTCGCGCCCGACGTACCACAATACGGTTGCCGTCCAGACGGTGGTAGTCGAAGGCGTGCAAGGGTTGGCCCAACTCCAGCATAACATAGTTGGTAACATCTACTATGTTGTTGATGGCACGGATGGACTGAGCCTCCAAACGCTGTCGCAGCCAAAGAGGAGAGGTTTTAATGGTAACATTTTGAACCACCCGGGCGGCATAGCGAGGGCAAAGGTCCGGGTCCTCGATGGATACTGAGGTCAAAGTTTCTACTGGCGGACCAGTCTCCTTGAGGCTAATGGGAGGTAGGGACCACGGGAGGCCGAAGAGGGCCGCCACCTCCCTGGCGATGCCCACGAGGCTCAGACAGTCAGCCCTGTTTGGCGTAATGCCAATATCCAGAACGTCGTCGTCGAGTCCAAGAGCTTCGGCCAGGGGGGTTCCGGGGGACAAGTTGGAATCCAGGACCATTATGCCGCTAGCGTCTTCTCCCAGACCGAGTTCTTTTTCTGAACAAAGCATACCTTGGGAGAATACGCCATGAATGTCAGCTGAGCTAATCTTGGCACCGTCAGCAAGACAAGCGCCATCCAGGGCAAGAGGCACCATCTGCCCCTCCACCACATTGGGAGCACCGCAGACCACATCCAGCGAACCTCCAGATCCCTGTACCTTGCAGACCTGGAGATGCTCAACAGCGGGATGTTGCTTTATGCTTCGGATGCTACCCACCACCACCCGCTCCAGGCCGAAGCGGAAAGGCTCGATGGCTTCCACTTCCAACCCGGCCATGGTAAGCCGGTGGGCAATCTCATCAGGTGAAGCATCACAGTTGACCAAGGAGCGCAGCCATTTGAGGCTAATAAGCATTATCTAGTCCTTCGGTCGTTGAGATTCCAACATGGTAACTGACTGAGTAATGGAGTAAGGCGAACTTATGAAATCCCAAATCACAAAAACTGAGGTTTCAGATTTCAGTGTTCCCCGCTGGCGCTTCGCTTCAGACGGGATCTTAGACAGGTTTCAGTTTTTTTATTTTTCTTCCCTGACACCTGACACCCGATACCTGAAACCCTGAGATTTGGAATTTCTATTCCTCCAATACTCCAGGAGTAAAGTCTTAGCATGAAACGCTAAAACTGTTCTAAAAACCTCAGGTCGTTATCAAAAAACAACCGGAGGTCGTTGATGCCGTACTTGAGCATGGCAATGCGTTCGATGCCCATGCCAAAAGCATATCCGGTAACCTCTTCCGGATCATAGCCAACCATTTTGAACACTTCTGGATCGACCATGCCGGAGCCAAGAATCTCCAACCAACCGGTTTCCGAACACACCCGGCAACCCTCACCCCGACACATGACACACTGGATGTCCACCTCTGCACTGGGCTCGGTAAAAGGAAAAAAACTGGGGCGGAAGCGCAGATCCACATCCGCTCCAAACATCTGGTGTACGAAAACCGTGAGTACACCTTTGAGGTCACCGAACGAGACGTCCTTGTCCACCATGAGCCCCTCAACCTGATGGAACATGGGGGTGTGAGTCACGTCTGAATCACACCGGTAAGCCTTGCCGGGTGCAATTATTCGCACGGGTGGTGGTTGTTTTTCCATAACCCGCACTTGAATAGGGGATGTGTGGGTACGCAAGACGATATTGTCCGTGACGTAGAAAGTATCTTGCATGTCACGAGCAGGATGGTCTTTGGGGATATTGAGGGCCTCAAAATTGTAGTAGTCCAACTCCACATCTGGGCCCTCAACCACCTCGAATCCCAGACGCTGAAAGATTTCTGCGATCTCCATGCTGACCCGGGTGATGGGGTGCAGATGGCCTAGGTGCGGCAACCTGCCCGGCAGGGAAATATCTAAAGCAGTACGGTGAGTAGAGATGGAGGTGGTGCGGGATTTAGCCTCTTCAAAAGCGCTTTCCAGACGAACGCGTGTCTCATTCAGAATCTTGCCAAGAACGGGACGCTCTTCTGCGGGGCTTTCCACCAGTTTCTTAAACAGGTGGGAAAGCGTTCCCTTGCGCCCCAGCACATCGATGCGCAGTCGTTCCACATCCTTCGCGCTATCGATGGTTGCCAACCGCTCGATGGTTTCCTGAAGGAGGGTATCAATTTCTTGTTTCATCGTTTTGGGAGGAGAACATCTAGGCGTCCCGGCGGGCCAGTTCCGCGATCTGAGCAAAGCCGTGGGGATCGTTGACGGCGAGATCGGCCAGTACCTTACGATCCAGGCCTATTCCGGCCTTATTGAGACCATCCATAAACCTGCTGTAAGAGAGGCCATGCATACGGGCGGCCGCGTTTATCCGGGTGATCCAAAGTGAACGAAATTGACGTTTGCGAACACGTCGGTCACGATAGGCATACTGGAGCGCCCTTGCCACATTCACGCGGGCTGCGCTCAGCGACTTGCTTCGCGCTCCGCGAGATCCCTTCGCCTGTTTCAGTATCTTCTTGCGTCGTCTTCTCGAAGCAACTGCGTTGGTGACGCGTGCCATGATTCACCTCTATTCGGATAACAATCTAACCCTTGTCAAAAAAAGAAGCATCCCTGGCGTCTTTCCGGGGTTCTATACCCATCTGTCCGCCATTTCCCCGCGCTTATGCATAGGGCAGCATCCGCCGAACTCCTCGGACATTTGTGGAGTGAACAAGAGCAGACTTCCGCAGGTTTCGCTTCCTCTTTGCTGTTTTCTTCGTCAAGATGTGACTTGTAAACGCTTTAGAGCGGCGGAACTTTCCGGTGCCGGTAGTTTTGAAACGCTTGGCTGCGCCGCGATTGCTTTTCATCTTAGGCATTGTAACTCCCGCGTGGTCTCAGTACTATAAACGAATCAAAAACGATATCTTTTAGTGCAGAAATTGTCAAGATATTTTTGGATAGAGCAGAACGGCAGCGACAACACGCAAGCAGGACTCTCCTGGGCTTGCAAACCTAGAACGCACCGTAAGTGTGCTAGGTGCAGACTCTCGGCGTAGTTCTCAATACAGGAAGGGATCTTCCTCTAAAGAGCTACTAGCGAGGAGCTAGAATCATGGTCATGTTTCTTCCCTCGAGCTTGGGCGTTTGTTCCACAACACTTTCTTCTTCAGTGTCCGCTATGATACGCTCGAGGACTTTCAATCCTAGTTGAGAATGGGCTATTTCTCGCCCGCGGAACATGATAGTTATCTTTGCCTTATTGTTCTCCCCGAGGAAACGTTTGATGTGCCGCAGCTTAAACTGGTAATCATGTTCTTCGGTCTTCGGGCGAATTTTCACTTCTTTTATCTGGATTATAGTCTGCTTCTTTTTCGCCTCCTGTAATTTCTTGCTCTGCATGTATTTGTACTTACCATAATCCATTATCTTGCAAACAGGCGGCGTTGCTTTGGGCGCCACTTCCACCAGGTCCATTTTTTCTTCCGTTGCACGCTCCAAAGCTTCTTCCAACGGCACTATCCCCAGTTGTGAGCCGTCTACACCTATAAGACGGACTTGGGGAGCTCTAATCTTGAGATTTACGTTAATGTGTTTGTTTATTTTCCTTCCCTCCTTTCTGAGATGAAATTGAGCTTCTGGTCGTTAACTGAAATAAATTGTTTTGAACATTAGAGCATTGGTATTTTAAATTTCTAGCTCGCCATATGCAGTGCCTCGTAATAAGAATCTAGCATTTTGTATGCCGAAAAACACTATGTTACTTTAAAAATCGAATCGGTTACCGCGTTTTCTTCCCTAACCAGGTCAACGAAATCCGCCACCTCCATGAGCTTCAAGTCCTTGCCGTCCCTTCGACGAGGTGAGATTCCAGCGGCTTCCACCTCCCGGTCGCCCACTACCAGCATATAGGGAATCTTCTGAAGCTGTGCTTCTCTGATCTTGTAGCCCAATTTCTCGTTCCGTAAGTCCCTTTCCACTCGGATGCCAGCATTCAAAAGCTGCTTGTAGAGTTCCTCGCCGTACGATTGATGCCGGTCGGTAACTGTGAGGATGATTGCCTGTACCGGTGCCAGCCAGGTGGGAAAGGCGCCAGCGTAATGTTCAATGAGAACCCCTAGGAAGCGTTCCATACTGCCAAGAAGGGTGCGATGGAGCATCACCGGACGGTGCTTTCCACCATCAGGTCCGATGTAGGTTAGATCAAAACGCTCCGGCAAGGTGAAGTCGCACTGAATGGTGGAGCACTGCCAACGACGATTTAGGGCATCTTTCAGCAGGATGTCGATTTTGGGACCATAAAATGCGCCTTCACCGGCACAAATTTTATAAGGGATCCGTTTATCAGTAAGTGCTTTTTCCAGAGCGACGGTGGCCCTTTCCCAATCTTCGTCAGTGCCGATACGTTTCTCTGGTTGGGTGCTGAGCTCAATCTCGTACTCGAAACCGAATAATTGCAACATGTCCAGGGCGAAATCAATAACCCCCTTGATCTCGTCGTTCAGTTGTTCCGGAGTACAGATGAGATGAGCATCATCCTGAGTGAATTGACGCACTCGTGTCAGGCCATGAAGCACCCCCGACTTTTCGTGTCGGTGCACCAGACCCATCTCGAAATATCGTATGGGCAGATCGCGGTAAGAACGAATTGTGGATTTATAGATGAGCATGTGGGCCAGACAGTTCATGGGCTTGATCCCATAGGACTGGCCTTCCACCTCTGTGAAGTACATATTTTCCCGGTAGTTTTCGAAGTGCCCAGACTTCTTCCACATTTCGGTCTTGAGCAGTTGGGGTCCGCTGACCATTTGATAGCCGCGGCGGAGATGTGCTTCCTTTTCGAAGGTCTCTATGATATGGCGGAGCAGAGCTCCTTTGGGATGATAGATGACCAGCCCTGGTCCCGCCTCATCACTGACATGGAAGAGATCGAGTTCTTTCCCTAACTTACGGTGATCTCGTTTTTTTGCTTCCTCAAGAAGTTGTAGATGTCTCTTAAGATCCTTCTTGGAAAAAAAGGCTGTGCCGTAGATGCGCTGCAGCATTGGATTGCGCTCGTCACCCCGCCAGTAGGCTCCGGCAACTCCGGTGAGCTTAAAGGCTTTGACCTCACTGGTGTTGACCAGGTGGGGGCCGCGGCAGAGGTCAAGCCAATCATCCTGTCCGTAGACCGACACCACCGGCTCGTCCATCTCTTCCAGCATTTCGACCTTGTAGGTCTCGTTGCGCTCAGTGAAGACTCGGATTGCTTCCTGCCGATCCAGTTCCCTGCGAAAGACAGGCGTAGCTTGCTGGATTATCTCCTGCATTTTAGCTTCGATTTGGGGAATATCCTCTACACTGAAGGTTTCAGGGTAATCAAAATCATAGTAGAAACCGTTTTCGATGGCTGGGCCAATAGTGATTTTGGCTTCCGGATACAAGCTTTGCACCGCCTGGGCCATGACGTGCGAAGCAGTGTGGCGAAGAATCTCCAGGGTCTCTTCGTTATTCTGGTTCAGCGGTTCGATGGTGCAATCCTGTTCCAATGGTCTGCTGAGATCAACGAGTTCGCCGTTTATCTTAGCGGCAACCGCGGGGTTTCCCTTTTTCACTCGCAGACGTTCCAGGGCTTCCCCTGCACTTATGCCTTTCGGCAAGCGCTGGCTTTCGCCACTCCCAATTGATACGTTTATTTCGTCCATTGCTTTTCCATCTCAGTAAATAAGAAAAGGCACCCGAGCTCTACCTCGCCGATGCCTCTAGCTGACTACTATTAGTTGATTCGCATGAAGGTCGTTATCAACACCTTTGGAGAGTAGGTCTGGTAGGCACGTGGGGATTTGAACCCCAGACCCCTACCGCGTCAAGGTAGTGCTCTCCCCCTGAGCTACGTGCCTATGATTAAAGCATATACTAAGTATCAAGACGGGTGGTCACTGTCAAGAGAAATTTCCGATGGATCCTGCCAGCTGCTCACTGCCTGCTGTTTCTCTGGTTATGCCCTGCCCTCTGCATAATGCGGACTCCCCGGACCATATATTGACCCCAGGACACAATCGTGACCGCGCCAGTGAGGTAAAAAAGGATATGTTTGAAAAGCGGATGGGGCGCAGCCAAGGCTGTTGCCATGGTGACAATTGCGGTAATGATCTGGGTACAGGTGGTTAGCTTACTGGCAAGGGTAGGTTTGATTTCAAAAGGTAGGTCTTGCATGAATAGAACGAATATCCCCAAGACGATGAGCACGTCGCGGCTGATAACAATGACGGTGAGCCAGCTTGGAACCAGACCCTGGACGGCCAAAATTACATAGGTGGTAACCAGAAGCAACTTGTCCGCTAGCGGATCTAGGAAGGCGCCCAGTCTGGATTTCTGTTTATACAGTCGGGCTATCAGACCGTCGAGTCCGTCAGTGACTCCCGCTATTATAAAGACGAAAAGGGCCTCACTGAGGCGTTCTTCGAGGAGCAAAATAACCAGCACCGGTGTCAGCAAGACGCGCAAGATTGTGAGGAAATTCGGAATGGTCATGGGAGGAGAGGCTTACCTCTTGCTGAGGATAGTCACTGCTATCAAGTTTTCGTCGGTCACGTCGGCGCTGGTAACAAAAGTGCCAAAGTCGTGACCCTCCAGTGCACTCTCCAAGTCTTTGAGATCGCCCGCTAAAACGAGGGTAAAAGATCCCAGGTCGGCCTTCAGCTGAATCTGCCTGATTTCCTTTACCACAGGAGCGCGTTGGAGGTGCTCCTTGATAAGGATGAGATCAGCATAAGACCTCACTCCTTCAACCTGGAGGGTAACCTCCTTGGGGGCACGGGATACAGCGACGAATGGAGCCAGCACACCATCCACCAGGTGTGGGGCTAAACGTTCTGCCAAGGCAGTAAAACCGTAGTCAGATGCTGCATACTCGCTGGAAGGCTGGACCTGGACAGTGCCGGAGACCCGGGCAAGAATCTTCCCACTTTCCACTCGCATTGCTCGTAGAGATCCGCTGGCCATCCCAGTTGAATCCGTGCTGCCAGGTTGGTGAGTAACCTGACCCAGCATGGCCACATCCGCTCCCAGAGCCTTGGCCAAGGCTCCACCCTGCTCATCAGCCAACATAGGTTCCTGGTAGATCGGATCCTCAGGTAAGCTCTCCAGGAACAGATTCGGATCTAGTGGCACCAAACCCTGGTCAGACATGAGCTTTGCCAAGGCCTGAGAAAATATAAACTGTTGATGTTCCGCCAAGGAAGTCTGCCACCACCAATGCCAGGGGTCCTCAGGGCTGGTGCGCTCAGCAACCAGGATCGCAATCCGGGGACGCTCGCTGGCAGCCAGAAATAGACCAAGACGGCGCAATTTACGATTCAGTCCCTCGGTGTACAGGGTTGTCAGCACGGTCACCCGATATAGTCCAAATGTCACACCTTCGTGGACTATCTGATAGTCCTGGATGTAACTCATGGGCTCCTTGAGGATATGATCCAATAGGAGCGGATAATAGCGGACTATGCGGTCGGAAGGAAGGAGCCAGCCTAGACCCTGTTCCACAGCAGCGCGCAAAGCCTCCTCCAGGGCCAGTTTTCGTGCGTCAGCCGAGTCCTGTTCCATCATGGGCCTCGTGCCAGAGGCCACCAGCGGTCTGTTCAGATCTTTATCCTGGGCTGGGGCAGGAGAAGAAAGGGCGAAGAAGAACAACCACAAGACCAACACGGCCCAAGAAATCTTATATGGTAGAGCTTTCATCATCCCCTTCAACGGCGAATGTTAGCGGTTAGGAAAAGCCCTGTGGCTAGTCCTGCTGTCACTGCGCCAAGAGTGGTCATCGGCAGGGCTCCATTTTACTAGCACAGGGCTTTGTCATTGGCAAGGGTTTTTAGGTCAGCTGTCCGCTATCAGCGGTCAGCCAGCATGGAGCATGCAAGTAAATCCGAAATTCGAATATCGAACAAGGAATTTCGAACAGCAGAAGTTCTCAAAAAATAAGACAATATTTTTTACTTCACATTCTGCGGTTCCTTGTTCTGCGGTTCTGCTGTTTGTATTCTGGACGACTTGATTAGCTGATAGCTGAATGCTGAGCGCTAACCGGGGAGGCCAGGTTCGGGGATTTTGTGGCCCCCTCAGGGGGCAGTCCAAAGCCAGGTCTTTTGGGTCCGGATTCTTTATTTCGCAATCTACAATCAAAAATCTGCAATCTAAGATCCTAGCGGTAGTCGATTATGTGTAACTGTATACGCTTTTGGCCCTGCCAATGGTTCCATCTGGGGCTGAAGAACAGCCACTCAGGAACTGGAGGTGGATGATCGGACTCAATGAAGTTGAAGCCAATGGCGCCGAGGCGTGCTTTTCCCTGCCGCAACCGCAACCGCAAATGACACCCCTTGAGTATCTGCTGATTCTCCACCTGAAAACCTCGGCAACAGAAAACGGGTTCTGGATTGCCTACTCCGTGAGGTTGCATTCGTTCAAGATATGCCATCAGCTCAGGATTAATCTCATCAAGCTGAACCATAGCGTCCACTTTCATTGTTCGGCGGAGGTCTTCCGGGTCCATTTGCTCCTCCACAATGCTTTCGAATGCAGTGCGGAATTCTGTCAGTAGTTCTTTTCTGAGGCCCAGTCCTGCTGCCTGCTTATGGCCGCCGAAGCGCACTAGGTGCTCTCTGCAGCTATACAGTGCCTGATAAAGATCGAAGGTGCCAAAACTGCGGCCGGACCCTTCCCAGTGCTGGTCCACTTGAGTGAGGAGGATGGTCGGTTTGTTGAAGCGTTCGACGAGGCGGGAGGCGACGAGGCCCAGTAGTCCCTTGTGCCAGCCGGGCGAGGCAAGAACCAATGAGCTACTTTGCTCTAAAGAGCTATCTGCCTCGACAAGGTACAAAACCTCGGCCAATAGCTCTTTTTCCTCATGCTGGCGCTGACGGTTGAGTTCCTCGAGTTCAAAAGCCAGGTTCCGGGCCTCAGCAGTATCAGTACTAAGGAGAAAGCGCACAGCAAGGTCTCCGCTCGCCAAACGTCCAGGAGCGTTGAGACGGGGGCCCAACCGAAACAAGACGTCCCAGTCACTGATTGTATTTTTCTCCAGACCACAGATTGCCTTGAGAGCCCGTAGCCCGCAGTTGGAAGTTTGGGAGAGTTCTACAAGACCGAAACGTGCGAGAATCCGGTTCGTACCGGTGAGAGGGGCCATGTCTGCTAAGGTGCCGAGGGCGACCCAGTCGAGATATTTCTTGAGGTTGGGTTGCTCAGAGGTGCTCCAGCGGCCGGCACGGCGGAAGTGGGCTCGAAGCGCGGCGGCAAGGTAGAAGGCAACACCGACCCCAGCCAGATCCCTGAGTTCTTCTGTTTCTTCACTCCGTTTGGGGTTTACCAGGGCTATGGCTGCCGGCAGGGAATGTGGAGGCAGGTGATGGTCGGTGACAATTACATCCAGTCCGAGTTTACCAGCCAACTCGATAGCCTCATGATTCGTACTGCCGCAGTCCACGGATATGACCAAAGTGACACCCTCGCCATGCATAGCTTGAAGAGCTTTACTGTTGAGACCGTAACCTTCCTGAAGACGATGCGGTATGTACCAACGTACTGCCCCATCTAACGAGGAAAGGAAATGAACCAGCAGCGCGGTGGCAGTAATACCGTCCACGTCATAGTCGCCGTAGACAGCTATCTGCTCTCCTTGCTCTAAAGCCCTAACAATGCGAGTAACCGCTTTGTCGAGATCTGGCATATTGTCTGGGGGATGAAGGTTTTCTAGCCGGCAATAGAGGTAGTCGTTAGCCTGAGTTGTAGAAGTGATGTGCCGAGTGGTGAGAATCAGTGCTACCAAAGGGGGTAGCCCGAGGGCCGTTTCAATCTCTTTGGCCAGGTCGTGATGGGGGGTTTTTAGCTGCCACTGGTAGCGTACTCCCTGGATCGTGTCTGGAGTGGACTCAGTGTTCTTCATGTACTTGTCCTGCCCACGGCCAGGTTGCGGAGTGCAATGAAATATCCGGGTTAGTGGTGATCAATCGTCCGGAACAATAAATCCCAAGCGTTCCTGCAAGTCAAGAACAAACAGCCGCATGGCTTTACTGTTCCTAAATTGAGCGGTTCTAGTGGACGGCACGAGTACAGATAGCACCATCCATGTCATTCTGAGCGACAGCGAAGAATCTTCTGGGTGGAACCGCCTTCTGAGATTCTTCGTCGCCTGTCGGCTCCTCAGAATGACAGTGAACGGAGAATCGCTCAATTTAGGTTGTTGTAACCACTATTTAAACATGGTAACGTGACCGCATCGTTTTCAGGAGGTGGTCAATGGCTGTTAAAGTCAGTCCCCAACAGCGTTCAGCCCTGTGGATATACCAGGTTGATCCTCACGAAATCCACTATCTGAAATTTATCCTGGAGGCGTATGAGGGGCTGACAACGTTAACCACTCTGGATCCTCAGAAAGGGCTCGTGCAGATGGCAGTACCACCTGGACGTCATGGAAGTCTGGAGGTTTTGCTGGAGGCCTTGGGTCAAGAACTGGAGCTCAAGCGGATCAGTCTGGTTGGTAAACCCTAGTAAAAAATGCTTTGCTCTTGAAAATTGCGGGCGGCTGGGATAAAGATTAACCTCCATGCGACTAGTCATTACATGGAGCCGTACAGAACAGCCTCCCTGGCTGGGGCTGACAAGGTGACGCCGTGGCGGATGAAAAATGGCGGGAAGATGTTGACCTGGAAGACGGGGCAACGGCCCTGGGGATCCGTACCTACGGAGAAGATGAGGAAATCATTGCCGAAGGTGAGGACAGCAGTCATTTTTATGTAGTGCTCAGCGGTAACGTAAAGGTCACTCGCCACGGGCGACAGCTTGCCATTCTTGGAGAGAGAGATGTGTTAGGCCTGGAGAGCTGTTTTTTCAATCGGCCTTCCAGTGTCAGCGCTTGTTCAATAGATAAGACCCGAATCGCCATGTATGACAGAGAGGCGATAGAATTCATACTGTACAAGCGACCCCAGATGAGTAAGGGGGTCCTCTTGTCTTTACTCGAGCAGCTTGCACAGACCAGTCAAGCTGTGGGGCAAGAAGAGGCGGGGCCCAAGGCGGAAAATGTAGACGTCTCCTTTTACGGAGACAACGAGGTCATTATTGAGGAGGGGGCCAGAGACACTGACATCTTCAAACTGATATCCACTGAGCAGGGATTAGTGGTCTCAAAGGGTGGCAGGGAAGTTGGGCGCATTACGAATCCCGGCGAGTTTTTTGGCGAAATGGCAAGCGTGTTGAACAATGTACGCTCGGCGACCATAATTTCCAAAGGTAGTAGTGTTGTCCAGGTCTATTCAGCCGACAACATTCAGGATATGATTGAGGAACATCCGGAGATCGCAAAAAGGATCATTCGCACTTTGGCCAAACGGCTATCTAAGGCCACAAAGGAGATTACGAGGCTGAAGAAGGAATTAGAAACGAACACCAGGACTGACTCGTGAGCACAACTGGCGACAAAAAGGTCAGGCGGCTGTTTATCCGAACGTTCGGCTGCCAGATGAACCGTTACGACAGTGAACGTTTGGTGGAAATACTTGGCGAGGAAGATTTCCAGCCTGTGGATGATTATCGCCAGGCGGATTTTATCTTCATCAACACCTGCACTGTTCGCGACAAAGCCGAGCAAAAGGCATTCAGCTACCTGGGCCGTCTCAAGCAACTGAAGCGCAGCCAGCCTGGACTGGTGGTGGCTCTCGGTAGCTGTGTGGCTCAGCAGTATGGCGAGGATTTGCTGCGACGGCTGCCACACCTAGATCTTGTGGTAGGGACTCATGGTGTCAGTAGAGTGCCGGCCATGCTCGCTCGTTATGAGACTACCGGTGAACGGCAGGCCTTTGTGGATTTTTCCTACGATTTTGGTGATGAGTCTGACGGTCGGTCGCAGCTGTGTAGGCCTGAAGTGAGCGCTTACGTCACCATCATGAGAGGTTGTGATAATTTCTGCACCTACTGCATAGTGCCAATGGTCCGTGGTGGGGAGCGCAGCCGTCCGAGCGACGAGATTGTTCGGGAGGTGGCAAGCCTGGTTGAGTGCGGCGTACGGGAGGTCACGCTTTTGGGGCAGAATGTGAACTCCTACGGTCGAGGAGTTGCGGAGGAACTGGATTTTGCTGGATTGCTGAGGCGGGTAGCTCAAGTAGAAGGGCTGCTGCGGATTCGTTTTACAACCTCGCACCCCAAAGACCTGTCGCTATCACTTATGCAGTGTTTTGCGGATATAGAGCCACTTTGCCCTCACATCCATCTTCCGGTGCAATCAGGATCCGACCGGATTCTAAAACGAATGAAGCGGGGGTACACCAGGGAACACTACCTTCGGCTGGTGAAAGAGTTGAAGGCAATAAGAGAGGACGTGGCGGTATCCTCAGACATGATTGTTGGATTTCCCGGTGAGAATGAGGAAGACTTTCAGGGGAGCCTGCGCCTGTTGGAGGAAGTTCGCTTCGATGCGCTTTTCTCTTTCAAATACTCTGATAGACCACAGACGGCGGCCAGCCGTCTGGATGGCAAGGTTGAGGAAAAAGTTAAACTGCAGCGACTGCAAACTCTGCAGAGTTTGCAAGAGCGTATAACCTTTGAGAAGAACGAAGTACAGGTGGGGCAAACCACTCGGGTGTTGGTGGAAGGTCCGAGTCAGGTCGGAGGATCCCAGCTCAGCGGGCGAACTCCACAGAACCGGGTGGTGAATTTTCAGGGGACGCCAGAGCTGGTTGGTGAGGAGATACCTGTTTTGATTAGCGCAGGACATGCCCACTCCTTGGAGGGTGTGGTTTGTGTGGAAGATAACGTGAACTTGAAGGTTGTGAAGGAGAGATCATTGTGCGGGAAATGATAATATCGGGTCTCACCATGGACCCGCAGACGAATACGCCCATCGTTGTGTTGAAAGATCCTGATAGCGAAACATCTTTGCCTATCTGGATTGGCTTATTAGAGGCCACTGCCATTGCCACTGAACTTGAAAAGGTCGAGTTTTCCCGTCCTATGACGCATGATCTAATCAAGAATCTGATGGGCCATTTGGGGGCCAAGGTTGAAAAGGTAGAGGTCTGCGACCTGCGGGATAATACTTTTTACGCTTGGATCTACCTGAACGTGAAGGGCAAAGAGACTCGGATAGACGCTCGACCTAGTGACGCTCTTGCCATAGCTTTACGAGCTGACGCCCGAATTTATGTGGACGAGAAGGTAATAAAGAAATCAGGCAAGCTAGACTCCACTCCCAAGGTGGAAATCAAAGACGAGGAAGCCAAAAAGTGGACTGATATTCTGGAAAATCTCTCACCGGAGGACTTCGGCAAATACAAGATGTGAAGTAATACGAATGAAAGAATTTAGTAGCCAGTAGTCAGTAGCCAGTATTTGATAGGAGCTCAAGTCGGATTGTTTTTCTCCTGAATTCTGGATTCTGACTTCTGGCTTCTTCTTTTTGGTGTATAGTGCTTACTGCCTAGTGCAAATGTCTGTCTGCTGCTAGCTAACACAGGCCCTGTGCCTTGAGCCGCTCCCTTACTCTCA
>PPDG01000457.1 GCA_002899795.1 Desulfobacteraceae bacterium
AGGTTTATCACGCCCAGAATATGATCGGTGACACTGGGAACCCGGGTAATTTTCGGCGGCGGCAAGACTTCAACCAAGTGGTATACGCTTAAACCATACCAATCTTCATTGAGGAGAAAACTGAGATACTGCTGGTGAGGGGAATCTATTGTTTCTGAGGCAAGCTGATCTTGCTGAGTCCTGCGGACCTGGTCAAGAATCTTTTTCCCTGGTCCGGTTGGAAAATCTGGCATGCAAGCAACTCCTCACTCCCATGCAGCCATGCACTTCACTCGCCACTGCTACTGTGCCCGGCCATAGATGGACAAGACCCGGTTAATCCTGGCCAGCAAAAGGTTAGCAACAATTGGTTTCGGGATGTAATCATCGGCACCCGCCTCCAACCCCTCCACCTCGCTCTCCACTTCGTCTTTAGAAGTAAGGAGGATTACCGGAATAATGCTGGTCTGCAACTGACTTTTTAGTTTTTTCACCAAGGAAAGGCCATCCATGTTAGGCATTACCACATCGGAGATGATTAGATCGGGCCTTTCCCGATATACTTTTTCCAGCGCTTCCTCCCCATCCGTGGCCAGCACCACATCATACTGGGCTTCAGTCAGGACCTTTTGCAGCATCTTGCGGATGAAGGGGTCATCGTCCACTGCCAGAACCCGCAGTTGCGCCCCCAAGGCCTCTGCAGCCTTTTCCGCTGGAGCTGCTGCCGCCACCTGTTCCATGTCTGGCTGGCGGCCTTCTCGTTCAGGCGGCGGTGCCACCCTCATGAGCTCTTCAACAGAGATGACTCCTTGAAAAAGCTTGTCTCGACAATCGCCAAAAAGGTCTTTAACTCCTCGCTCTCTGGCGTCCTCAGCAATCTCGGTATCCGAGGCACCTTGGACAATCAATTTCCTCAAGTCATTGTCCACCATGAGCATCTCATAAATTCCCAAGCGACCAAGATAGCCTGAGAACTGGCACGCCTCACAGCCCTGACCCTTCTTGATCTTGTCAAGAGTCTTGTTGTCTCCAGTTATCCCTAGCCTGGTAAGCAGCGTTTTGTTCACCTTCTCTACCACCACACAATGGGGACAGTTCTGTCTCACCAGTCGCTGCGCCAGTACGCAAAGGAGAGAGGAGGCGATCACATAAGGATCAACACCCAGGTCAACCAACCGCGTTACCGCCGCGGAAGCATCGTTGGTATGCAGAGTGGTAAGGACCAGGTGCCCAGTATTGGCGGCCTGAAATGCTATTTTGGCGGTCTCAGCATCGCGGATTTCCCCCACCATGACCACGTTTGGATCCTGGCGCAGAATGGAGCGTAGTCCGGTGGCAAAAGTTATCCCCGCTCTTTCATTTACCTGGACCTGGCTAATTCCGGGTAACTGGTACTCTACCGGGTCCTCAACAGTAACGATATTAATTACCTCAGACTTCAGCCTATTGAGGGAAGCATACAGTGTTGTGCTCTTGCCGCTACCCGTTGGACCCGTGACCAGGACAATCCCCTGCGGCCGAGTGAGTATGGAGGCTAAAGCCTTTAGGTCATCGGGACCAAAACCAAGCTCCTGGAGATCGATAAAGGCCTTGGACTGATCAAGGACGCGGATTACCACCTTCTCACCAAAAATAGTTGGCAAGGTGGATATCCGCATGTCATATTGATTGTTGCCAACCTTGAGCTTGGTCCGCCCGTCTTGAGGACGCCGCTTCATGGCAATGTCCATATCGCCGATGATTTTGATTCTGGAGACAAGGGGAGCCAGGGCCGGTAACCCCACCTTAAAGATGTTCTTCATCATCCCGTCAATGCGGTAGCGTACGGTCACCTCTTTTTCCTGGGGTTCGATGTGGATGTCACTTGCCTGTAATTTGATGGCATCGGCGAGAATGGCGTTGGTCAAGCGCACTATGGGCGCAATTTCAGATTGCCGAATGAGTTCATCAACATCATATTCGTTTTCATCTCGCTCCTCGGCAAGTACTTCCACCTCCTCGGACGGAACCATGGTGGCGAACAAATCGAGATCAAACTCATCTGGGTAATTGTCATCGATGGCCTCGCGGATATCTTCCTCAGTGGCAACCGCAACGGAAACATCAAGACCTGTCTTGAACTTGACCTCGTTAATGGTGGTATAGTCCAGTGGATTGGCCATGGCCAGCCGCAGACGTCTACCCGTCTTCTTGTAAGGAAAGAGGAGCTTCCTGCTTGCCTGCTTTCGAGGAATAGTCTCGATTACCTCTTTGGAGAATTCCATCTCTTTCAGCTTGACGTAAGGGATATTGAGTTGTTTGGACAGAGCCTTGCAAATATCCTCATTCTTGGCCCATTCCTTCTCTATGATAATCCTGCCCAGCTGCTTTCCCTTTTGCTTTTTCTGCTCTTCTAATGCCTGTACCAGCTGCTCATCACTGATCAGTCCGGCTTCCACTAGAATCTGGCCAAGTTTTTTCCGCCGCATAGTTTGCTTACCTGACAACCCTACGGGCTGTCATCCTTTTAAAACTGAAGCTCCCCGTCCAGTCAAATTGAAAATAAGGCAGGATTCGCCATGGCTTCTCGTTTGCAGTTCATTAGCATATCCTTAGAATATTTACAACAAATATGGATGGTTGCCTTAGCCCGACTATTTCATGAATTGCTGTCGCGAGACCACGAAGATGGGCATGCCACCGGGCAACCGTCCCGCGGCACCGCGGGATTGGTTCCGAGGCGTACCTGAACGGTACGTCGCAGGGACCGACACCTGAGGACGCCAGGAAGAATGGCCATATCCGTGGTCGCAGCAAGTTCTTCATGAAACAGCCGGGTTCGGGTTACACGCTCTTCGCACCACCCTGGACAGGGTTCCGTCCGTCTCGTATAATCAAATGATCACGCTTAACCTGGAAAATTGCGTATGTTGTTGGAAAAGGTACATAATATAGTCATGAGCCACCGAATGCTTCAGTCAGGCGATCTGGTTGTGGTCGCTGTGTCCAGTGGCCCTGATTCGGTCGCTCTCTGCCATCTCCTCCATAGACTCCGGCACAGCCACAAAGTGGAGTTGATGGTGGCTCATGTCCATCACGGACTCCGTGGTGCTGAAGCAGATCAGGACGCCCTTTTTGTCCAAAACCTCAGCCAGCAGTTAGGGTTGCCAGTGGTGGAGCAAAGGCTGGAAGTCCGCACCTGGCAAAAAGAGCATGGTGGCTCCCTGCAAATGGCAGCACGTGCTCTCCGCTATCAATGTCTCCATCAGGTAATGGCCGAAAAGGGGGCAAGCAAGCTTGCCCTGGGCCATAATGCTGATGATCAGGCTGAAGAAATCCTGCTCCGAATTCTTCGCGGTGCTGGCCAGCGCGGCCTCAGCGGTATGGACCCCTGCAACCACAAAGGAGTCATCCGGCCGCTGTTGGAATGCCACCGTCACGAGATCATGGTCTATCTTGAAGACAACGGTCTTGCATTTCGACAAGACAGTTCAAATCTGCAGCCGTGGTGCCAGCGCAATCTATTGCGGCTGGAATTGCTGCCACAACTTCAGCAGGCATTCAATAGCAATTTGAATGCCACTTTGCTGCGAACCAGTAAGATCTTTCGAGAAGAGGAGGACTTCTGGGAGTCGCATCTCACTTCCTGGCTGGATGAGCATTCATTGAACCACGGGGATGGCGGAATCCGTTTCCCGATCAGACCATTGCTCGAGACCCATCCTGCCATGCAAAAACGTTTGCTGCGACGGGTGGTGCAGGAGGTTAAAGGAGATCTGAGGGAATTTGGTTTTCATCATACGGAAATCCTTCTGCAATTGTGCCGATCACCTGCGGCCAACCGCCAGCTCGACCTCCCTGGTGAGGTTCAAGTTGAAAAAAGCTACGACTGGGTGACCGTAACTTTGCGACCCGAGACGGTCGAGGATTTTACTTTTAGAATCTCAGATCACGGCGTTCACCCGTTCCCCTCGCTGAATCACAGCATGGAGGTTGAATTACTAGCTTCGGACCTGCCCGTTGAATTCAGTCACAATCCGAACGAAGCCATCATGGACCTGGACAGGGTCTCCTTTCCCCTTACTCTCAGGTCCAGCAAGCCCGGCGACCGCTTCCGCCCTTTGGGATTGGGGGGTAGCAAGAAGCTTAAGGACTTTTTTATCGACGCCAAGGTCCCCAAAAGCCAGCGTCGCCAGATTCCAATCCTTTGCAGTAAAGACCATATCATCTGGGTTGTGGGCCACCGACTGGACGACCGGGTAAAGCTAACTTCGGACACCAGTCGACTGCTACGGCTCCGCTACCTGGAAGGGTTGGTTGGCAAGCAGTAACCACCTTTGGGCTGCCCCAGAGGAACTACAAACCCTCAGGGCCAGATCTCTCCGGTCGGCGCTCAGCATTCAACTATCAAGTCTTTGAGAATATGAACCGCAGAACCGCAGAACAAGGAACCGCAGAATATCGAAGTGAAAAACATTGTCTTACTCCTTTCAAAAACTTCCACTGTTC
>PPDG01000073.1 GCA_002899795.1 Desulfobacteraceae bacterium
GGATATATTATGAATCACTTGCTGCGACCACGGATATGGGCGTCCTTCCTGGCGTCCTCGGGTGTCGGCTCCTGCGACGTACCATTCAGGTACGCCTCGGAACCAACATCCTGTGGTTACCAGGTGGCACGCCCATCTTCGCGGTCTCGCGACAGCAATTCATGAAATATCCGGGCTAGGAGGATTGATTATGATCATTGAGCAGATCACGGTGGGTGAGATGGAAGTATTCTGTTACCTGGTGGCTTGTGAAGAGACCCGGGAGGCCGCAGCTATTGATCCTGCAGGCGACAAAGATGACATAGAGAAAATCATCTCGGTTCTCGAGGAAAATGATCTCCAGCTGTCTTACATTATTAACACCCACGGTCATGCTGATCACACCTTTGGCAATCAGCTTTTGGCCGGCCGAACTGGTGCCAAAACAGTAATGCATGAACTGGATGACGATTTGTTTACTACCGATGAGGCTAAGGCTTGGGCCGCGGCATTCGGGCTTTCAGCTGCGCCACCGGTTGATATTCGGATCACTGACGGTTACAGACTGCCCCTGGGCAAGCTGATCCTGGAGTTCATCCACACACCAGGACATACTCCGGGAGCAGTATGTGTGCTGGTGGAAAACAATCTTATCACCGGTGACACTCTTTTTGTTGGAGCCGTCGGACGCACCGATCTGCCGGGGGGTTCCATGGAAACGCTGCTCAATTCCATCAAGGAAAAGCTGCTGCCCCTCCCCGAAGACACCGTGGTATGGCCCGGGCATGACTACGGCGATCAACCCACCTCAACCATGGGGCGGGAGAAGGAGACGAATCCGTATATTACTGATTTTATTTTGGACGCGTGACCGTTGAAACCATTTGTCCAATGAGGATGAGAACCATGCAAAGGGCAATATATTATACCCAACTCAACTCCCCCTGGGGCCCCTTGTTTCTGGCTGGCACTGAAAAGGGTATCTGTTCATGCCAGTTCTTGCCTGGCAAGGATATCTCAAACCTAATCTCCCAGTTGTGGGAAAAACCCGACCATCTGGTGCAAGAAAATGCACTGCCTTTAGTCCCGGCCATCGACGTTTTAGAACAGTATTTCTCAGGTGAAACGAAACATCTGAGCCATGCCTTGGATCTTCAGGGAACCCCCTTCCAGCGCATGGTTTGGTCAGCACTGCGGGAGATTCCCCTGGGCAAAGTTACCACCTACGGAGAGATCGCCGGTGAGATTGGCAGGCCGCGGGCGGCCCGAGCTGTGGGTCAGGCATGTGGAAGCAACAATGTGGTTCTCTTTGTCCCTTGCCACCGGGTAGTGGCTGCTCATGGTAAATTGGGAGGCTTTGGCGGGGGCCTTGAGTTGAAAAAGGCTCTTCTTCGACACGAAGGATTTTTCAGCTTTCAGCTGTCAGCTGTCAGCGATCAGAAATGATTATTTGGTTAGGATTGAAAAACCGCGCAGGTGTTGGGAGTTGAGTGCATGCTTGTGAATGGTATTCTACAAGTCTGGAAGCTGAAAGCTGACGGCTGATCGCTACCCAAAAAAGGTGTCCACTTCATGTTTCAGTTCACGCTGCATTAACTCTGTTAGCGCTTTTTCTGCTGGTTGGTCCTCATAAAGGATACGGTACATTTGCTCGCAAATGGGCATCTCGATTCCCTGTTGCTGGGCCAGATTATGAACAGAACGCGTGGTTTTGACCCCCTCCGCCACCATTTTCATCTCAGCAAGTATCTCGGCAAGTTTCTTCCCTTGGCCAAGCTGATATCCCACAGTGCGGTTGCGGCTGAGATCACCGGTACAGGTGAGAACCAGATCACCCACACCAGCGAGTCCCAGAAAAGTCAAAGGGTGGGCCCCCATACTAGTGCTTAGGCGGCTCATTTCGGCCAATCCCCTGGTCATCAGCGCCGCGCGGGTGTTGTAACCCAGGCCGAGGCCATCAGTGATGCCGGCAGCCAAGGCTATGATATTCTTCAGCGCCCCGCCCATTTCCACCCCAATCACATCAGTACTGGTATAAATCCTGAAAAATTCAGTGGAAAAAAGCCTTTGTACTTCCTGCGCCACTTCCTTGGAAGTGGAGGCCACTGTGACTGCCGTGGGCACCTTCTGAACTACTTCGCGGGCAAAGCTGGGGCCTGAAAGCACTGCGTACTCCCAGTCCATGCCAGCCGGCATGACCTCACCCCAGACCCCGGACATGGTTTGCAAAGACTCATTTTCAATACCCTTGGTGGCGCTCACTATCACAACCGGTCCCTGCAAGAATTCAAGCATCTGCATGGCAAGGCGCCGATGTACGTGGGAGGGCACTGCCATGAGCACAATCCGCTTCCCGGCCAGCACCGTCTCCAGGCTATTGCCTGGTTCGAGCAGTGGTGACAGTTGTACCCCCGGCAGATAGAGCGTATTTTCTCTGGTCTTTTGCATTTCTTCGCAAAGGTCCTCTTCAAAGACCCAGAGGGTAACGGCAATACCCTTTTCGGCCAACAGATTAGCGAGTGCGGTTCCCCAGCTACCGCCGCCCACCACGGCCACAGCCTCCGTAAAGCCCTTTTGCGTATTCTGTTCGTCCATTAATTCTCCGAGAGTGGCACTATACTAGGCACTGCAGGGCGACGCGGCGAGACGGGGATTAAGGGTCAGACGACGGAGGTCAGCAGGCAGCCGTTTCAACTAGGCACTAGGGAGTAATCACTAGGCACCACACAGCATTAGTCAGTAGCTAGCGTTGAGAGGAACTCAACTTTGATTTTTTCTCTCCTGAATTCTTGCTCCTAGCTCCTTACTCTATGCCCTATGCCTTTTCAAATTCGCAATCCGAAATCCGAAATCCGAAATTACCTAAGTGTTTAGTGCCTAGTCTTAACTGTCCGCTGCTTCATCCCCTGCCGGCTCCTCTTCCTCCGACTCTGCCAAAATGGCCATATCCACCACTCTTTCATCTTGTGGGATGTTAATGAGGCGAACTCCCTGGGTAACCCGACCAATTATGGAAATCTCATTGACCTTCATTCTAATGAGAAGACCGCGATCAGTAATAAGCATAATTTCATCATTATCACTAACCTGCCGAAAACCAACCACGGGGCCATTTCTCTCGGTTGTCCTCATGCTCAGCACCCCTTTGCCTCCCCGGCGACGAAGAGGATATTCCGTGGTCCGGGTGCGTTTGCCGTAACCATTTTCGCTCACCGTTAGAATAGTGGCCTCTTCACTCACCACCTCCATGCCCACCAGGGAGCTGCCGTCGACATTCATGCCCTTGACCCCCCGGGTCACCCGACCTATGGGCCGAATTTCCTCTTCACGACAGCGAAGAGCTTTCCCTGCCTGGGTGGTAAAAAATAGTTGTTGTTTGCCATCTGTGAGCCGAACATTGATGAGCTCGTCATCCTCGTCAATTTTCAGTGCTATGATACCGCCAGCTCGTGGTTTGCCAAAGGCCATAAGTTCGGTCTTCTTTACCACACCTTTTCTCGTGGCCATTACCACGTACATGTCGGTCTCAAATTCCCGCACTGGCAGTATGGTGGCCACCCGCTCCGCCTCCTGCAGTTGCAGCAGATTAACTATAGCCTTTCCCCGCGCCAAAGGGCCGGCTTCAGGCAACTGATACACCTTCAACCAATGGATACGTCCAAGGTTGGTGAAAAATAGGAGGTAGTCATGGGTTGAAGCCACAAAAAGAAGCTCAACGAAATCTTCCTCACGCGGCCTGGTACCCGATCTACCTTTACCACCTCGTCGCTGGCTGCGGTAGAGTTGAACTGGACTCCTCTTGATGTAGCCGGCGTGAGAGACCGTGACCACCATGTCTTCCTCGGTGATGTAATCTATCAGGTCCAACTCCTCGATATCCCAGACAAGCTCTGTGCGTCGCTCGTCTCCGTACCCTTCCTTAAGCTCCAGAAGTTCTTGGCGCACCACGCTTATCAGCAGGCTTTCATCTTCCAATATCTTGCGCAAACGGGCGATCTTTTCAAGAAGAGTCTGGTATTCTTCGAGTATGCGCTGCCGCTCAAGCCCGGTTAGCCTTTGCAAGCGCATCTCAAGGATGGCCTGAGCTTGTTTGTCTGTGAGTCCGTATTCTCCCATCAACTGAGCTTTGGCCTCCTTGGGATTGGGCGCCCGCTTTATAAGCTCAATAATGGCATCAATGTTTTCCAGGGCTATTTTCAAACCTTCCAGGATGTGAGCCCGCTCCTCGGCCCGGCGTAACTCAAAAGCTGTGCGCCTCATGACAACAGTGCGACGATGTTCCAGGAAATGGCCCAGTATTTCTTTGAGAGAAAGAAGTTCAGGCCGGTTGTGGACAATGGCCAGCATATTTATGCCAAAAGTGACCTCCATATTGGTATACTTGTAAAGATTGTTCAGCAGAACCTCGGCATGTTCATCCCTTTTCAGATCTATGGCCACCCGCATACCTTGCCGGTCAGACTCATCCCGGATGTCCCGTATTCCTTCAATTCTTTTCAACTTTACCAATTCTGCAATTCGCTCCAAAAGTTTTGCCTTATTCACCTGAAATGGTAGTTCGTTGATGACTATGCGTTGCTGGTTCCCATCTAACTCTTCCACCTCCACTCTAGCCCGCACCTTGATAAGCCCCCTGCCAGTGGAGTAGGCTGCCCGGATGCCGGCGGCACCATACATCAGACCTGCTGTGGGAAAATCGGGTCCGGGGATGATGGCAAGCAACTCCTCGAGCTCTATTTGGGGATTATCGATGGTGGCGATAAGTGCATCGACAACCTCACTCAGATTATGGGGTGGAATGTTACAAGCCATACCAACTGCAATTCCAGATGCCCCATTTATGAGGAGGTTGGGTACCGAGGTCGGCAGAACCGTGGGTTCATCGAGGGAGGAATCGTAGTTGGGAGCGAAATCAACCGTCTCTTTGTCCAGATCGGTGAGAAACTCATGGGCCAGCTTGTTCTGTCGGACTTCAGTGTATCGCATGGCCGCTGGTGGATCTCCATCCACCGAACCGAAGTTCCCCTGACCATCAACCAATCTATAGCGCATCGAAAAATGCTGAGCCATGCGCACAAGAGCATCATACACTGCGGCATCACCATGAGGATGATACTTACCAATTACGTCACCGACAATGCGGGCGGATTTCTTGTATGGCTTGTTCCAGTCGTTACTCAACTCCCGCATCGCATAGAGTATGCGTCGGTGCACCGGCTTGAGCCCATCGCGCACATCTGGAAGGGCCCTGCCGATGATAACGCTCATGGCATAATCTAAATAAGAATGCTTTAATTCATCTTCGATAGTGATACGTTGGGTGCTCTCTTGTTGGCTCATAAGTTTTTCTCAGCAAAAATGGTTACATGAGTTGTTTCTCGTCCGTGGTCCCCCATCAGGCCCACCACTGAATCGCGGCTGGAAAGCCGCTCCCACAGAATGTTAAGGACCACTGACAAAAAAACAGGATGAAACGTCCAAAACCTGAACCTCGCCCCAGACCTTGGCGCCGCCATCCTGCTCGCTTTCATCAAGCCCGGATATTTCATGAATTGCTGTCGCGAGACCACGAAGATGGGAGTGCCACCTGGCAACCGCAAGGAGTTGGTTCCGAGGCGTACCTGAACGGTACGTCGCAGGGACCGACATCCGAGGACGCCAGGAAGGACGACCATATCCGTGGTCGTAGCAAGTCATTCATGAAATATCCGGGCTAGATATCCAATTCTCTCACTTCCAAAGCGTTGTTCTGGATGAACTCCCTTCTTGGCTCCACCTTGTCTCCCATAAGGATGGTAAAAATTGTATCGGCTTCAACCGCATCCTCTACAGTTACTTGGAGCAAGGTGCGTTTCTCGGGGCTCATGGTGGTCTCCCATAATTGCTCGGGATTCATTTCCCCGAGCCCTTTATAACGCTGAAGGCTCAAGCCCTTTTCTCCTTGCTGGCGCAGGTATTCCAGCAAACCCCTCTTGGAGTGGATGGGCATCTCCTTTTCGCCTTCAACTACTCTATAGGGTGGCTCGTCAAGGTCACGTAGTTGTTGTCGCTTTTCCAGAGCACGGCGGAAAGCCACCATATTGAACAGATGCCTGCCAACCGTAATCCAACCCCAACCATTCTCTTTGGCCCGTACTTGAATTTCAAACGTTCTATATTCCTCATTCTCCCGGAGGTCACCCACCTCGAAGTTTTCTTTCTTGAACTCTTCCTGCAGCCGGGCCATACTCGCCCGATCCACTTGAAGCGGCTGCTCCAAAGAAAGTTTTAAGAGGATCTTCATCAAATCGGGATCGTAGCCCCTTTTCTGTAGGGAATGAAGCACATCAAAATAACCAACCATTTTCTCCATGAGCTCTAACAGATCATCGCCGCCGAACACCTTGCCGCTCTTTTCCACGCACACTTGGCGGTCTTTGGTGGCACGCTGCAGAAGAAAGCGCTGGAATGAAGATTCATCGCGAATGTAGGTTTCCCGTTTGCCATGGCTCACTCGCAACAGTGGTGGCTGGGCAATGTAGAGGTGGCCTTTGGTGATGAGTTCCTCCATCTCTCGGTAGAAGAAGGTAAGCAGCAGGGTACGAATATGGGAGCCGTCCACGTCGGCGTCAGTCATGATGATCACCCGGTGGTAGCGCAGTTTGGACAGATCGAAATCATCCTTACCCACACCGGTACCGAGTGCAGTGAACATTGTGCAGATTTCCTGGTTTTCTAACATCTTGTCGAAGCGCGCTTTTTCCACATTGAGAATCTTACCGCGCAATGGCAGCACTGCCTGAAATTTCCGATCTCGTCCCTGTTTTGCCGATCCCCCGGCGGAATCACCCTCCACTATAAATAACTCGCTCCGGGCTGGATCCCTTTCCTGACAGTCTGCCAACTTGCCTGGCAGGGAGTGCTCTCCCAGGACACCTTTCCGTCGAGTAAGATCTCTGGCTCGTCGGGCCGCCTCTCGCACCCTGGCAGCTTCCACCACCTTGGTGAGAACGGCACGACCTACTTGCGGATTCTCCTCAAAAAAAGAGCTGAGATGCTCATAGATCAGCGTCTCCACCAAGCCTTTCACTTCACTGTTGCCCAGTTTTGTCTTGGTTTGGCCCTCGAACTGCGGGTTGGCCAATTTGACGCTGATGACAGCAGCCAAACCTTCACGAACGTCGTCACCTTCAAGCTTTTCCTTTAGGTTCTTGGGAGTGGTATCACCTGCAACATATTGATTTATTGTTCTGGTAAGGCCCGCCTTAAAGCCGCTGAGATGGCTTCCACCCTCCCTGGTGTTTATGTTGTTGGCAAAAGAGAATATTTTCTCGCTATAGGTGGCGTTATACTGGAGGGCGATCTCCACCGCGATGCCATCTCTGGTGCCGGACAGGTGGATCACATCGGGATGGACAACATCTCTGTTTTCGTTGAGGTGTTGCACAAATGAGATAATCCCACCTTCATAATAAAACTGCTGTCTTCGATTCTTGCGCTCATCCTCTATGGTTATTCGAACTCCCTTGTTGAGAAAAGCCAATTCACGCAAGCGATTCAGGAGGATTTCGAAACTAAAGTTAATGTCTTTGAAAATAAGCGGATCTGGCCTGAAAGTAACCCTCGTCCCTCTGCGCTTCGTGGTACCAATAGTTTGTAGGGGCGTTACGGTTTCGCCGCGCTCATAGCGCTGGTGATGCACTTTACCATCCTTGCGAATTTCCACTTCTAGAAACTCACTCAGCGCATTTACCACCGAGACGCCGACGCCGTGAAGTCCTCCAGATACCCGATAAGACTGATTGTCAAACTTGCCGCCGGCATGAAGTTTGGTCATCACTACTTCAACCGCAGGAACACCTTCTTTCTCGTGTTTATCTACAGGTATACCCCTGCCGTTATCATCAACGGTGATGGTATTGTCAGCCTGAATCTGAATATCTATCTGATCACAGAAGCCAGCAAGCGACTCATCGATACTATTATCGACCACTTCGTAGACAAGATGGTGGAGGCCTTCGGTGGAAAGATTGCCAATGTACATGGCTGGCCGTTTGCGGACTGCAGATAAACCCTCCAGTACCTTGATCTTGCTGGCGTCGTACTCTTTCACACCAATACCTGGCGCTTGATCTAGATTTTCCATAGGGCTCCATCACGACTTTTTTGAAGTTATTTAAACATTTTATTATACCAGCTTGCCACCCACAAACCTAGCATGGATATTTCCCCTCTCGCAGCAGTCTGCTGGAGTGGTGGAGTCTATGAAATCCCAAACTCCAAGCACCAAACCGGGGCCCCGCCCAGAGGGTGGGGACTCCGAAGGAGAAATATCAAACAAATCTCAAATTCCAATATCCAATGACCAAAACACAAAACAGGTATGGAATTTTGAAACTGGGGACCCGCCCGCAGGGTGGGGAGTCCAAGCGAAGGGCGGACAATATTGGTCATTGTGATTTGCTATTTGGAATTTTTAAGCACTCCTATCATCACAACCGCATCGGCATAACCACCGAAAAGAAGCCCTCGTCTTCTTCACCAGCGATTATGCATGCGCTTGATTCGTCGATCATCTTTGCCGATATGACCTTGCTCGTCATAACTGCCAGAATCTCCATAAAATAGCGTGGATTAAAGGCGATAGTCATCTCTTCACCCTGGTAGGTTACAGGAATCTCCTCCCTGGCGTCGCCTATCTCTGGATTGTTGGAAATGATTTCCATATGTTCTGGATTGATCTTACAGCGTATACCGCGGTACCGATCAGTTGAGATAATGGACATGCGTCGTAGCATTTCCATGAATCTCGAACGATCAACCTCCAGTACCCTCTCACAATTTTTCGGTACCACTGTGTCATAATCTGGGAAGTCGCCATCGATGAGTCTCATAATCAAGGTGGATTCACCTTGTCTGAAGATGGCAGTATTTTCTTGAAAGGCCACCTGCACCTGCTCGCTTTCTTCTAGAAGCCGACTCAGTTCCAGCATTCCCTTTCTGGGAATGATAATACCCTTGTCAAAAGCGAATTTGGTCACCTCTGGAAGTGGCTTTTGGATGAAGGCGAGTCGATGACCGTCGGTGGCCACCAATTTTAGGCAGACGGGATCCTCGGTCTCCACTTTTTCAAAATATATTCCAGAGAGATTGTATCGTGTCTCCTCCGTGGAAACAGCAAAGATCGTCTTGTCTATCATTTCCTTCAGTAAGGGCGCTTCCATCTCAACCCACTCTACATCCTCATATTTCATCACTTGAGGGAACTCATCCGCTGGAAGTCCCACGAGATTATACTCTGTAGTTCCACTGGAGATATTTACCCACTGGTTTTCTTTCTCAGTGATGCGGAGTTCAGGAAATGGAAGTTCTTTAACGATCTCATAGAATTTTCGTGCCTGGATAGTAACCGCTCCTTCTTTTGTGACCTTGGCTTCGTGGCTTCCGGTAAAACTGACCTCCAGATTGGTTGCGGTTAGATGCAGTTGTTGCTCTTTTGCTTCTAAAAGCACATTGGAAAGAACCGGCATTGAGCTGCGTTTCTCTGCAACAGACTGGGATTTCTGTAAACCTCTGAGAAGATCATCTCGTTGAATGGTGAGTTCCATTACCCCTCCTTATTACAGGCTTTGATTATTTATATTAAGGTATTGGTAAAGATAATGTTAAACATAAGGCCTGTATATTTGTAAATAACAACACTAGTCCTTTGATTTTCCTGTTACTTCTTCCTTATAATCTTCCAATAGTTTCTTTTCAATCTCAACGATTCGTTCAGCAAATACTCTATTTCTTCTTATCTCAGCACGTACCTTGCGACAGGCATAAATAACTGTGGAATGATCCCGACCGCCAAAGGAGTCCCCAATGGCAGCGTAGGTTGACCCAGTCAGCTTTCTGCTAAGGTACATCCCGGCTTGGCGGGCAATTACCAGGGGACGGGCTTTGGTTGCTCCTGGGAGCGCTTCCAAGGAGACACCATACGCAGCACACACTTCCTTTTGGATGGCTTGCATGGAAAGTCTTTCCGGTCTAGGAGTGGTGTTTCCATGGATGGCAAAGGATCTCTCTTTCAGGCTCGGAAGACTGCCCTCCTTTTCAACAATCTCTTGCAACTTTTCTACAAAGTCCTTGATCTCGTGAAAATTAAGCGGCCCATGTTCTGCAAGATACCGGCAGATCTCTTTAGATGACGGCATCTTACTGGCGCCGAGGAAAGTTTCGATTACTTGGTAGCAACCGTCAATATCCGGCTCTTGAATGCGTGCTATCAATCCCCAGCCTAAGCGAGAGCGAAGGCCCAGGGAGAGATCGGGGACCTGGTGAGGAAGGCGAGTGGCAGTAAACACCATTCTTGTCCCCACGTCGTAGCACCAATTAAATATTTCTCTGAAATGTTGCTGGAAATTTCCCTCAGGAGGCACTTGATGGACATCATCCACCAACAGAACCTTGAGATCGCCCAGGGTCTGCCAGAGTCCTTCGTATGGGGAAGGCGGTATGGAGGGACCGAAGACAAGGAGATTTCGACAACTGAGATAGGCGACACTGCCATCATTGTTGGCCTGCCAATCATTGCCGATAGCGTGGAGAAGATGAGTCTTGCCTAGTCCCGGAGGCCCTTCAATAAACAGAGGATTGAAGGCGGCATTGGCGTCCTGACAGACATCCTTGGCTGCAGCAAAGGCAAAGCGGTTAAAGGGAGCTAATACGTAGTTCTCAAAGGTCTGCGAGGTCTGGAAGGTTGTCGCAAGTGGTACATTGCCTATGAATGGGCGCTGGGTTTTGGAGGCCTTACCCTGACCATCAGGCTTTTGCAGGAGAAGCCGGACACCGCTATCTATCATGCGGCAGGATGATTGCATGAGTGCAAGGTAGTGTTCCTCAATCCAGTAATAATGGAATCGGCTGGGGGCCTGCAAGACAAGGTGGCCGCTTTGCAGGGTAGTAACCTTGAGAGGCTCTATCCATTGCTGGAACTGCTCAGCGGTCAGAGTCTGTTTCAAAGCCCTGCGTGCCTCGGGCCACAGGGAGTCCATGGGCAAACCTCGTTTCCAAACCGGCTTCGCCTGCTGTGGCGAAAGCTGCCGAGGGAGATATCCATCCTAACGGGATTGGTGTCGTGACCTATATCCTTATAAACTCATTGATTTCTCTATAGGAATCTGTTTGTTACTATAGAGAAAAACAGTTCAAAATTCAACGGATTTTTTGCCTTAGAGAATCGCGTCTTCCGAAGCGGACTTCATTTTTGTCTTGACAAAAAGATGAAGCTGAAATAAACCTTTCGATAAACAATGTGAAAAAATGTTTTTTCTCGAGGTGGCCTAAGCCACTAATCCCCCAAAAGCGTTATTTGGTCTCCGTTCGCACCATTTTACGCTTATCAAAGACATCCTGGCGTCTTGAAACCTAGCTATGTGAGTTTTTTGCCGAAGCGCTGAACAGAGACATAGTTAGGAAGCTACTAGTATGTGCGGGCGATAGTTATTTTTTTTCTTCTAACTTACCATTCCCGACACGTTCCAGGTAGTGGAAAATGTTGCACTTCCGGGGCCTGGATCCAGATAAATAGTATTATTCCAGTCTTTGATGGACAAAAGGTCTGAGACTTAAAAAATAGACACATTCTGAAAAAAACATGGTCCAAAGGAGGTGATGACGGCAGCGATCATATGACCACACCATAACACCTGTAAGAACATTCATATCAACCAAGGAGGTAAGGAGGTTTCAATGGCTTATGATGCAGTAAAGATGGCTGACTGGCAGATTTCGGAAGCGGCTGAGAAGAATATGCCAACTCCCGATGAATGGCAGGAAAAGCTGGCCCTGGAGGCGGACGAAGTCATCCCTATGGGAAGGTTGTGCCGATTGGACTTCATGAAGATCATCGATCGGCTGAAAGACAAACCGGACGGCAAGTACATTGAGGTGACCGCCATTACTCCCACGCCCTTGGGCGAAGGAAAGAGCACCACTTCCTGCGGCCTGATGGAAGGTATGGGAAAACGCGGGGTAAATGTTGGTGGCTGCCTGCGACAGCCCTCAGGTGGGCCCACCATGAACATCAAGGGGACCGCGGCCGGCGGCGGCAATTCCTTGCTCATCCCCATGACCGAGTTTTCCATGGGTCTCACCGGCGACATCAACGACATCATGAACGCCCACAACTTGGCCATGGTGGCTCTTACCGCCAGGATGCAGCATGAGCGGAACTACTCCGATGAACAGCTTGCGCGCCTGACCCGTATGCCCAGGCTGGACATCGACCCCACCCGGGTGGAGATGGGCTGGATCCTGGACTACTGCGCCCAGTCTTTGCGAAATATCATCATAGGTTTGGGCGGCAGGTATGACGGCTTCACCATGCAGTCCAGTTTCGGGATTGCGGTAAGCTCCGAGCTCATGGCCATCCTTTCCATCGTGCGCGACCTGCCCGACTTGCGCGAGAAACTGAACAACATTACCCTCGCCTTTGACAAACAGGGCAAGGTGGTGACCACCGGCGACCTGGAGGTGGGTAACGCCATGACCGCCTGGATGCGGAACACCATCAACCCAACTCTGATGTGTACCGCCGAATATCAGCCCTGCATGGTCCATGCCGGCCCCTTTGCCAACATCGCCGTGGGCCAAAGCTCCATCATTGCCGACCGGGTCGGCCTCAAGGTCTTTGACTATCACGTCACCGAGTCCGGCTTTGGTGCTGATATCGGCTTCGAGAAGTTCTGGAACGTCAAGTGCCGTTACAGCGGGCTGATACCCCACGTTTCCGTGCTCACCTCCACCATCCGCGCCCTGAAGATGCACGGCGGCGGTCCCAAGGTCGTTGCCGGCCTGCCGCTTCCCGAAGAGTACACGAAAGAAGGTCTGGACGTACTGGAAAAGGGTGTGGCCAATATGGTGCACCACATCAACACCATCCGGATGTCCGGCATCAACCCGGTGGTCTGCATAAACCGCTTCCACACCGATACCGACGCTGAGGTGGCCATGGTGCGCAAGGCAGCCGAGGAAGCCGGGGCCCGCTGTGCAGAGTCCACTCACTGGGCAGACGGTGGCGACGGTGCTCTTGAATTTGCCGATGCGGTCATTGAGGCCTGCGAGCAAGAGCCCGACTTCAAGTTCCTCTACCCCCTAGAGACGAAGCTGCGTGATCGGGTTGAACTCATCGCCAAGAACGTCTATGGCGCCGATGGCGTGGCCTGGACCCCGGCAGCTGAAGCCAAGGCCAAAATGCTCGAGGGCGACTCCCAGTACGATGACTACACCACCATGATGGTGAAGACCCACCTCTCCCTCACCCATGATCCAGCAGTGAAAGGTACGCCCAAGGGGTGGACTCTCCCCATTCAGGATGTGCTCATCTTCTCTGGCGCCAAATTCCTCTGCCCCTGCTGCGGTACCATCAGCCTGATGCCGGGAACCAGTTCGGATCCAGCCTACCGCAGGGTGGATGTGGATGTTGACACCGGCAAGGTGACGGGACTGTTCTAGAGGAAATCACTTGAGGAGGCGGTCTTTTAGGGAAGACTGGTCCTGAAGGTGGAAAAACACAGGCCGAGAACGAGAGAATAAGTCCAGTTCAAGGCTGTATGGAAATTGGCAGGCAGGGCTCCATCGCCCTGCCTTGCCTGTTTTAAGGAGGAGTTATGGCTGCAAAACTGCTAAAAGGCGCAGAGGTCGCCAAAGAGATCCGCGCCGCACTCAAAGAAGAAGTAGATGAACTAAAGGCGAAACACAACGTTATCCCAGGTCTGGTAACCATCCTGGTAGGTGAAGATCCCGCTTCTGAGAGTTACGTCCGTGCCAAGCAGAAAACCGCCCATGAACTCGGTTTTCACTCCATCCAGGATAATCAACCCGCCGACCTGGATGAGGAGGCGTTGCTGGCTCTCATCGACAAGTACAACAAGGATCCAGAAATTCACGGCATCCTGGTGCAGCTTCCCCTGCCCAAACACATCGACGATCAGAAAATCCTACTCTCCATCGATCCGGACAAGGACGTGGATGGTTTCCACCCCACCAACGTGGGAAAATTGTTGATTGGCAACCCCTACTACAGCCCCTGCACTCCTTTCGGGATACAAGAGCTGCTGGCTCGCTCCGGAGCTCCGGTTGAAGGCGCGGAGGTGGTGGTGGTTGGTCGTTCCAACATCGTGGGCAAGCCCATTGCCGCCATGCTCATGCAGAAGGGACCCGCGGCCAATGCCACCGTTACCGTGGTGCACACCCGCACCAAGGACGTGGCATTCCACACCAAGCGCGCAGACATCCTCATTGTCGCTGCCGGCGTGCCCGAGTACGTCAAGGGCGACATGATCAAGCCGGGTGCGGTGGTTATCGATGTGGGCGTCAACGAGGTGGGCCGGACTGAAGAAGGCAAACGTATTCTCAAAGGTGATGTGGCCTTTGACGAGGCGGTTGAGGTGGCTTCGGCCATTACGCCTGTCCCGGGTGGCGTAGGCCCCATGACCATCACCATGCTGATGAAAAACACCGTGCACGCCTGCAAAGTACATAACAAAATCGCCTAGTGTATGGTGTAAGCAGCTTCCATAATCCAAATAGACTACACTACCCACCTGCTTCCCTCCCCCTGGGCGGGGGAGGGACTATGGCGGGACAGGGCCCCAAAGCGCTCGCTTCAGGTGGCAGTGGCGGTATAGTGTGGGAGTGGTTTCCAGCAGCGGCTGACGGCTGGAAGGGTACGCAGAAGGTCTGCTTACCGCTTGACAGAACAGTCGATTTTATCTATATGTAACTGGCCATTTCACGCCGAGAGCGCAAGACAAGTTCCTTGCATCCCAACATAAATGTATTGCCATACCGTGGTAAGGGAGCCAGTAGTCAAGTCCCTTGCCATAAGGTCTTTTCGCTTCTTGCGTAACTCAATTTGATTGAATTGGTCGTATGGAGCAAGCACCATTGCTTTGCGGACCAAGTTGTTGCTGATCGTGTAATAGACTTGCTCTTTTAATTTTCAGGTGACTTTAACTATGTACTTTTCCTCACGCGTGTTGTGAGTTATAATAGAGACCCTTTCCAACAACGCCCCGGAGTAGTTTGGATAACACCTTGATAATCATACCCAAGAACCTTCAGCCAAAATTTAGCCTTTACAGGAGTGTTGCAGATGTGTGCTGAAAAAGCCCGTTCAGGAAACGGTGTGGTAGGCTCAGTATTGGTGGCGGGCGGTGGCATCGCCGGGATTCAGGCAGCTTTGGACCTGGCGAATTCCGGCTTTTACGTCCACCTGGTGGAAAAGTCGCCAGCCATCGGCGGGATCATGGCTCAGCTAGATAAGACCTTTCCCACCAATGACTGCTCCATGTGTATCATCTCTCCCAAGCTGGTGGAATGCGGGCAGCATCCCAATATCAACCTGCTTACCTGTGCCGAACTGGGAAGTGTTACTGGTGAAGAAGGCAATTTGCAGGCCACAGTGTGGCAGGAGCCACGGTTCATCAACTTGGATAAATGCACTGGCTGTGGAGATTGTGCCGAGGTTTGTCCGGTGACAATGTCCAGTGAGTTCGACGAGGGTATTGGGCCCAGAAAGGCCACCTACAAGCCTTACGCCCAGGCCATTCCCGGCGGCTATGTGATCGACAAGCGCGATCGCTCTCCCTGCACCAATGCCTGTCCCAACCATGTAAACGCTCATGGTTATGTGGCTTTGATTGCCCAGGGCAAGTACCAGGAGGCCATGGAGGTCATCCTCAGGACCCTGCCCTTTCCTGGAACCATCGGTCGCATCTGTCCGCATCCCTGCGAGACCGCCTGCAGGCGGGCTGAGGTGGATGAACCTATTGCCATCTGTGCCCTGAAGCGTTTTGTGGCTGATCAGGTGGATATTGACGATATCCCGGTTCCTGAGATTGACAAGCGAGATGAGAAAGTGGCCATCATTGGCTCCGGTCCTGCGGGACTCACCGCCGCTCATTTTCTTGCTCTGGAAGGGTATGAGAGCACTGTCTTTGAGTCTCAGTCAGTTGCAGGGGGCATGCTGCGGGTGGGTATTCCGGACTACCGGCTGCCGCCTGAGGTTCTGGACAAAGAGATTGGGGCCATCACCCGGCTTGGGGTTGAGATAAAGCTCAATACTGCTTTGGGTCGGGATGTGAGCATTGATGGACTTTTCAAAGAGGGCTACAAAGCGATCTATCTTGCCATCGGCGCCCACAAGGACCTGCAGCTAAACATTCCTGGTGAGGATGCGGAGGGCGTCCTTTCCAGTGTTGATTTTCTCCACCGAGTCAATCTGGGCGAACTCACCACGCTTGAAGGCAGGGCGGTGATCGTCGGTGGCGGTAATGTGGCCATTGATACGGCCCGCTCTGCTCTACGTTTGGGGGCGGAGAAGGTCACAATAATCTATCGCCGCACCCGAGCTGAGATGCCCGCTTACGAATACGAAGTAGAGGATGCCTTGGCTGAGGGCATAGATATCCAGTATCTTACCGCCCCCCAGCAGATTCTCACCAAAGACAATGAAGTGATCGGCGTCCAGTGTATCAAGATGGAGCTGGGAGAGCCGGACTCTTCTGGCAGGCGACGGCCGGTGCCGGTACCGGGGAGCGAGTTTATTGTAGAGACCGAGTGGATGCTGCCGGCCATTGGTCAGACGCCGGAGTCAGCCTTTCTGGCTGACACCTCAGGGTTGGAGATAAGCCGCTGGGGGACCATCGAGGCTGACCCTGTGACCTTCGCCACCAAGGCAGAGGGTGTATTTGCCGGTGGTGATGCCCATACCGGCCCTTGGGTGGCCATTGGGGCAGTGGCTCACGGCAGAGAAGCTGCCATTTCCATCTCTCGTTATTTGCGGGGTGAGGATATGGGGGCCGGAAGAGAGCCGGTGGAGTTTCCGCAGGAGAATTTCGTCCCCATTCCTGAAGACATCAAGGCAAGCCCCAGGGCCAAACAGGCCCACATTGGTATGGCAGAAAGAACTGGCGGCTTTGCTGAGGTGGAGCTGGGGCTTAGCGAAGAGCAGGCCAGGGCCGAGGCGGCAAAATGCCTCAACTGCATGTCCTGCTGTGAGTGTCTTGCCTGCGTGACCGCCTGCCAGGCCGAAGCTGTAGAGCACAGCATGCAGGGGCAAGAGGTCACTTTGGACGTGGGTTCAGTGATTCTTGCCCCGGGGGCTGAAGCCTTCGATCCTTCGTTGATAGATACCTATCTCTACGGCAAACATCCGAATGTGGTTACCAGTATAGAATTCGAGCGTATTCTGAGTGCCTCAGGTCCCTTTCAGGGCCATATGATCCGGCCCTCCGACCACAAGGAACCCCAGAAAATAGCCTGGCTCCAGTGTGTTGGCTCCAGGAATGTGCAGCACTGCGACAACGGTTACTGCTCCGCAGTCTGTTGCATGTATGCCATTAAGGAGGCAATTGTTGCCAATGAACACTCCGATGAGCCATTGGATACGGCGATTTTCTTCATGGATATGCGCACCTACGGCAAGGATTTTGAAAAGTATTACAATCGGGCCAAGGATGATTACTCTGTACGTTTTGTCCGCTCTCGCATCCACTCCATTGATCCCGCCGAAAACGACAACCTGGAACTGCAGTATGCAGATGAGAGCGGTGAGATCAAAGTAGAAGAATTCGATATGGTCGTGCTGTCGGTGGGATTGCAGCCATCCAAAGGTGCTGTGGAGTTGGCGCAACGGTTGGATGTTGAGCTGAACCATTACAACTTTGCCGAAACCACAAGTTTTGAGCCAGTGAAGACTTCCAGGGCGGGCATCTATGTGTGCGGTGCTTTTCGGGATTGCAAGGACATCCCCATCTCGGTTATGGAGGCCAGTGCAGCAGCGGCTGCGGCTGCCACACCCCTGGTGGAAGCACGCAACACCATGACAACGGTGAAAGAGCTTCCCGCCGAACGCTCGGTGGCAGGCGAGGAACCCCGCGTGGGTGTTTTCGTCTGCAACTGTGGCATAAATATCGGCGGGGTGGCGGATGTGCCTGCAGTGGCCGAATATGCCAAGTCACTCCCCAATGTGGTGTATATCTCCGATAACCTATTCACCTGCTCCCAGGACACCCAGGAGAAAATCCGAGAGGCCATAGAAGAGAACAATCTCAACCGGGTGGTGGTGGCCGCTTGCTCGCCCCGCACCCACGAGCCCCTCTTCCAGGAGACCATCCGTGAAGTGGGACTGAATCGTTATCTCTTTGAAATGGCAAACATTCGTGACCAGAACACCTGGGTGCATCAGCAAGACAAGGAAGCTGCTACCCAAAAAGCCAAAGACCTGGTGCGCATGGCAGTGGCCAGGGCATTGTTGCTCGACCCGCTGCAACCAGTTACCCTTGGTCTCCACAAATCCGCTCTGGTGGTGGGAGGCGGCGTGGCAGGCATGGTGGCCTCCCTGACCCTGGCAGACCAGGGATTTCCCGTGCAGTTGGTGGAGAGGAGCGACCAACTGGGAGGCAATGCTCGGAAATTGCTGGAGACCTGGAAGGGCGAGGAAGTGGGTGAGTACTTAGAGCAGTTGGTGGGTCGCGTCCGGGAACACAAAGACATTACCGTTAACTTTAACACGAGAGTCAGCGGTAATGCCGGGTTTGTGGGTAATTTCGAAACTACTTTGGAAAACGTGGACGACCCCGGGCAGAAGAACACGGTACAACACGGTGTCACCATAGTGGCCACCGGCGGGAAACCGTTTCAGCCGACGGAATATCTTTACGGAGAGGACGACCGGGTGTTCACACACCTGGACTTTGATGAGCGCTTGAAAGAAAATGGTGACGTCCTCAAGAATGCCAACAGGGCTGTGTTCATACAATGTGTGGGCTCGAGGGAGCCGGATCGCCCTTACTGCAGTAAAGTCTGCTGTACCCATTCAATGGAGAGCGCCCTCAGGCTCAAAGAGCGCAAGCCAGAGATGGATGTCTACGTGCTCTATCGGGACGTTCGCACCTACGGCTTCCGGGAGGATCTTTACAAAGAAGCCCGTGAAAAAGGGGTGTTTTTTATCCGCTACTCCCTGGAGCAAAAACCCCAGGTAAGTAACGGCGATGGTCCGCTGCAGGTCCAGGTCCATGATCCTATCCTGGACCGGGATGTGATCATTCCCACTGATCTTCTGATTCTGGCCGCCGCCATCCTTCCCAACGAGGGAAAAGAGGTGGCCGCAAGCTTCAAGATTTCGCAAAACGCCGAAGGTTTTTTCCTGGAGGCGCATGCGAAATTGCGGCCGGTGGATTTGGGTAGTGACGGCCTCTTTCTCTGCGGTTTGGCCCATTACCCCAAACCCATTGATGAGTCCATTGCCCAGGCGCAGGCGGCCGCAGCGAGGGCCGCTACGGTGCTGGCCAAGGATGTGATTACCCTGGAAGCGGTGAAGGCGGTGGTAGAACCGGATCTGTGCGCTGTTTGCCTAACTTGTGTGCGCACCTGTCCATACGATGTTCCCTATATCGGTGAGGAAGGAGCTGCGGTCATTGACCCGGCTGTATGCCGCGGTTGCGGTGCCTGCGTGGCGGAATGCCCGGGCAAGGCCATCTCCTTGCAGCATTTCACCGACAACCAGTTGATTGCCAAGTGCGATGCCTTGTTGTTGAGCTAGATTATCTTAATTACCTCATTCACCGCCCCCTGTGTGGAGGGTCAAAAATCTAATGCAGGCTCCACTGGTAGCGGGGATTGAACTGGGGAGCAGAAAGTGATTGGGAGAAGGAAATGAAAGATTTTGAGCCGCAGATTTTGGCATTCTGCTGTATGTACTGAGCTTACTCGGCTGCGGACCTGGCAGGTTCCATGCGATTGAACTACCCGAGTAACATCAAGATCATCAATGTGCCCTGCACCGGCAGGGTGGATATCCTTCACCTGCTCAAAGCCGTAGAGGATGGCGCCGATGGTGTCTACGTGGCCGGCTGCCTGGAAGGAGACTGCCACTATGTCAGCGGCAATCTGAAGGCGAAGAGGCGGGTGACCTATGTGAAGAAAGTGCTCGAGGATATCGGGCTTGAACCAGAGCGGGTGGAGATGTATAACCTGAGCGCTGCCCAGGGCACCCGGTTTGCTGAAATTGCCCGGGAGTTTACCGAACGCATTCGGGAATTGGGCCCCAGTCCGGTTGGCTCAGGAGCCAAGGCCGCCTGAGTAAACCTTGATTGCAGCAACAGTGCATCATTTGTGAGGCGTAGAGTTTTTTCAGGATATAGCTTAATTCACGTTGAGGATCGCCACCTGATGGAGGTGGCGGCAAGGAGGGACAACCAATGGTTGTGGCGGAAAGCAAGCCCATTGAAGAGATCCTAGCAATGGTGGCAGATTTCGACAAGATCCTGCTCACCGGTTGCAAAGGCTGTGTCACCGTCTGTAATGCGGGAGGACAGAAAGAAGTGGGTATCCTGGCTTCGGCCCTGAAGATTGCTCGCAAGAAAGAGGGCCGGGAGATCGAGATCGAGGAAATCACCCTGGAGCGCCAGTGCGACCCGGAATACATTGACCAATTAGAAGAGCCCATTGCCAATGACAAGTACGAGGCGGTGGTGTCCATGGCCTGCAGCGTGGGTCCCCAGTATATCGCCAAGCGCTACGAGGACATGTTGGTGTTCCCGGCGCTTAACACCACTTTTATCGGCGGCTCCCTGGAGCACGGGGTGTGGGCTGAGTTTTGCCAGGCCTGTGGCTCTTGTGGCATTCACAACTTTGGTACTCTGTGCCCTATTGCCCGCTGTGCCAAGAGTCTTCTGAATGGGCCCTGCGGAGGGTCGGCTGGAGGCAAATGTGAGATCAGTCCCGAGATCGATTGTGTCTGGCATCTTATATATGAGCGCATGAGTCGTCTGGGACAGGTGGATAAGATGGCTAATGTAGTCATGTTCAAAGACTGGACCACAAGTCGTGACGGCGGACCTCGCAAGATCGTCAGGGAGGATTTAAAGCAATGAAAGCTGGAAGCCATTTAGAGAAGATGTTTGCCGCAGGGCACTTTGCGGTCACCGGTGAAATGGGGCCGCCCCGTGGTGCGGATGCGGGGCATATTCACGAGAAGGCCAAGTATCTCAAGGGTATGGTTGAATCAGTCAATGTCACCGACAATCAGACGGCAGTGGTACGCATGGCTAGCATGGCCGTCTGTCGCCTGCTGCTGGATATGGGGATCGAGCCCAATCTGCAGATGGTCTGCAGGGATCGCAACCGGCTCGCCATCCAGGCTGATTTGTTGGGGGCAGCAGCCCTGGGCATCAAAAATGTGCTTTGCCTGTCTGGCGACCACCAGAAGTTCGGTGATCACCCCCAGGCCAAGAATGTCTTTGACATCGACTCCATGCAACTTATCGCCACCTGCAAGAAATTGCGGGACGAGGGCAAACTCATCAATGACCATGAGTGTGAAGGGGTGCCCCAGTACTTTATTGGTGCAGCGGTAAATCCCTTCGCCGATCCCTTCGATTTCAGGGTGACCCGCTTGGCAAAGAAAATTGAAGCTGGGGTGGACTTTCTCCAGACTCAGTGTATTTACAACATGGAAAAGTTTCGCACCTATATGCAGCAGGCGTATGACCAGGGACTGACAGAGAAATGCTACATTATGGCTGGGATTACCCCGCTGAAATCGGTGGGTATGGCCCGCTACATGCAAAAATTCGTGCCTGGTCTGGAGGTGACTGAAGATTTCATCGAACGCCTCAAGGGAGTGGACAAGAAGAAGCAAGGTGATGAAGGCATCAAGATGGCCATCGAGCAGATCCAGGAAGTCAAGGAGATAAAAGGCGTTGCCGGTGTTCATGTCATGGCAATCGAGTGGGAAGAGCGGGTAGAAGAGATTGTCACCGGTGCCGGCCTGTTGCCTCGTCCAGAAATATCATAGAAAAGCGGGGGCAATCCCCCAGATGTCAAATCCGCATTCCGCGGTGTCGGAATAAATAGTAGCCAAGAACGGAAGAATATATTAGGCTAGGATTTGATATAATTTTCACATGTTCCCCTTTTCGGGGGTAAGACTATAACGGCCTAATCCAAAAGAGGAGAATCCCATGAGCCTGTATGAATTGCTGCGGGGCCCCTTACTCTGGGTGGCTTTTGGGGTATTTTTCGGCGGGATGGTGGTGCGAGTCGTCCTGTTTTTCCAGTTGAGCACGCAAAAGGATAAACCCATCTACCGGTTTTTTAGTTGGAAATGGCTCTGGCTTTCCATCTTCCATTGGATTCTCCCGCTGAATGAGACCGCCAAGAAGAATCCCGTTGTTACCTCGGTTGGGTTCGTTTTTCACATCTGCCTTATTGTGACCCCACTTTTCTTGTTGGCGCATGGAGTTCTCTGGTACGAGTCGTGGGAGATTAGCTGGTGGTCCCTGCCTGAGTCAGTTGCGGATTACATGACGCTCATTGCCATTGGTAGCGGCTTGTTCTTAGGGATACGTCGCCTGGTTTCACCTCACGTACGCATCGTTACCACAGCAGCCGATTACCTGTTGTTAGCGGTGACCCTGGCTCCGTTTGTAACCGGTTATCTGGCTTATCATCAATATTTTGACTATCAAACCATTATACTGTTGCATATGTTTTTTGGCGAACTCATGTTGGTGGTTATTCCCTTTACCAAGTTGAGCCATTTTCTTATATTTTTCTTCTCCAGGGCGGTCACTGGTATGGAGTTCGGCAGGCGAAACGCTCCTTCCTGGTAATGCCGGGAATTCTCTGCCCCATGACAATTCTTTTGAGGAGGGATTAATGGGAGACAAAGCAGCAGCCTTTAACCCTGAGGTTTTTAAAAAGACTGCAGAGGAAAAGAGCAACGCCCGGCTCAAGATGTGGCTGGAGATTTGTGCGCATTGTGGCCTTTGTGCCGACACCTGTCATTTCTACTTAGCCAATGAGCGGGATCCCAAGATGATGCCGGCCTACAAAGCCAAGAAGGTTCTGGAAACCATTAAAAAGAATAATAAATTCGATGAAGATAGGCTGGATGAATTTTATGAGACCATCTATGGTGAGTGTACCATGTGTCGGCGCTGTACCATGTTTTGCCCCTTCGGAATCGACGTGGCGAGCATTATAAGTATGGCGCGGAGTCTTAGCGCTTCTCAAGGCAAAGTGCCCAAGGAATTGCTCAAGGCGGTTGAGAGTCATCTTGAGTCCGGCAATCAGATGGCCGTAACCGAAGAGGAGTGGGTGGATACGCTGGAGTGGATGGAAGAAGAACTGCAAGAGGAGTTGCCTGGCGCCACAATTCCCATAGACAAGAAGGGGGCTGATTTCCTTTATGTGGTGAACGCAAGAGAACCCAAATTTTACCCCATGGACATCTCCCAGGCTGCCATGGTTTTCTACCTTGCCGGTGCAGATTGGACCATGTCCAGCAAGGGCTGGGATGTGACCAACTTGGCCATGTTTATGGGTGACATTGCTGCAGCTACCAAGATTGCTCAAATGGTGCGCGATGCGGCAGAGGAACTAGAAGTCAAGCGGGTGGTGGTGACGGAATGCGGACATGCCCTGCGGTCGCTGCAATTTGAATCACCGATCTGGTTAGGCCGAGACCACCAATTTGAAGTTGTGCACAGCGTTAGCCTTTTCGCCGAATATTTGCGGGAAGGTAGGCTTAAGCTGGATAAGAGTGTTTTTGCCAATGAACGCTGCACTTACCAGGATCCATGTAATGTCAGTCGCAATGGGGGCTGCGCCCAGGATGCTCGGGAGATTGTCAAGTACCTCTGCGAGGATTTTGTAGAGATGGAGCCCCACAGTGAGTACAGTTACTGTTGCGGTGGCGGTGGAGGCTTTATCCCAATGGCCGGCGCTTTCAAAGATCGTCGGCTGAAGTCGGGCAAGGTAAAGGCCGAGCAGATCAAGGCCACCGGAGCGAGCATCTGCATTACCCCGTGTCACAACTGCTACGATCAGATCAGAGATCTGGACAAAGAGTATGAGCTGGGAATCAAGGTGCTTTCTTTCAAGGAGATGTTCGAAGAGGCTCTGATAATTCCGGAAGAATTGAAAGCCAAGGAAGAGGACGAAGAAGAGTAAGGTACGTGTGGGTTGCTACAAGGGTGGATCTAACCACAGAGAAAACAGAGACCAGATAGCAATGTAGCTACTACTAAATTCGAAATCCTAAATCCGAAGCACGAAACAAATCCGAAATACAAATGTTCAAATGTTTCAAACAGCTTAATACTCTATAAATGTTGATCAATTAGATGTTTGGATCATTTGAATTTGGGAAATTTGAAAATTGTTTCGGATTTCGGATTTATTCTGTAATGTAATTTTAGGGGTTGATTATCCTCACCTATTTGACCAGTGCGGGGCTGGTATACAAGGGGAGACGAACTATGAGACGGGGACGTTTTCTGGTATTGATGGTGATTCTGGGTATCGCAAGTTTTTTGTGGGCGGTCAACCTGGACGCTCAGCCAGATGATATTTCGTTGGATGATAACGAAGTATTCACCAGTCGGAGCCGACCCGCGGTGGAATTTCCCCACATGCAACACATCGACGCTGAAATCGAGTGCAGTGATTGTCACCATCGGTTTAAGGGTGGAGAGAACGTTGTGGATGAGGGTGAACTGGAAGAAGATGCAGAAGGCATAAAATGTTCCTCCTGCCACAAGAGTGAAGCGGGTTTTCGATTTAAGCCTGACTTGGATCCAACCAAGCGGACCTTGCAGCAGGCCTATCACCGGATGTGCATGAGCTGTCATCGCCAAGTAAAGAAAGAAAACAAGACGGCCGGATCTGTCACGTGTGGTGGTTGCCACCCGAAGAAAAAGGCTGCCCAGTCCTGAAGAGCACGACAACCCAAGCTTGATGATCTCGTAAAAAGTCATCAATGAGACGGCACAGTAAAAAGCTCCAGATGCAAGGCGCGCGAATCTTTAGGAATGAGGCGTACTTACAGGTACTCCGCAATGACTAAAGATGAAGCGCAACACAGCAGATGGACTTTTTAGAAAGCCGTCAAGCGTTGGTCTCGATTTCGCTGTTGAACGCTCCTACCGTTGAGAAAGCGACACGGTGACCCCGGTACGATCCTTCGTACCTAAGGGGCAGGCGCGGCGAGACGGAGACGCGGTGAAAATGCTTCAACTTGTCAGAGAGATCTGTCGCTGACTTTTTGCACAAAGGATAATTTCTAGTGGCAGTGCAGGGCGGGCTGCAATCTAGATATATTATAGGGTGTTCAGATGGTGAAAAAAAAAGGATACACCATTGCCATGGCGGGAAAAGGAGGAACCGGTAAGACTACTCTTGCCGGGCTATTGGTCCGTTTTCTGAAAGAGCATGAGATGACCCCGATCCTGGCGGTGGATGCGGATGCAAACTCCAATTTGAACGAAGTCCTTGGCCTCGAAGTGGGAGAGACCCTGGGTGAAGCCAGGGAGATGATGAAGAAGGACGTCCCGGTGGGGATGACCAAGGATATCTTCATAGAAATGAAGGTTGAGCAGGCCCTGGTGGAGGCTAATGGCTTTGACCTCATGGTTATGGGGCGACCGGAGGGGCCAGGGTGTTACTGTGCTGCCAATAGCCTGCTGAGTAAGTTCATCGAACGGATGATGGATAACTACCCCTACTTGGTAGTTGACAATGAGGCGGGGATGGAACATTTCAGCAGGCTTACCACCAAATACATTGATTTACTTTTGATAGTGAGCGATTCCAGCCGGCGTGGGATTCTTTCAGCCCGTCGCATTTATGACCTGGTGGATGAGCTTAATATCAGAGTGGGCCGGAAGTATCTTTTGGTTAACCAGTATCGCGATAAGCTGGAGGGATTGGTTACTAAAGAGACGGGGACCTTCGGTCCTGACTCCGTGAGCACCATACCTGAGGATGATCTCATTTACCAATTTGATCTGGAAGGGAAGCCCACGGTGGAGCTGCCGCCTGATTCTGTGGCATTACAGGCGGCTAATGAAGTATTTGAGAAACTCCTTATCGAAATTAGTGAGTAAGCAGTAGGCACCAAGCACTTCTCACTGCCTGGTGCCTCCGTAGGAGGCATAGATTATGCAGAGAAAAATCCAGCGGGCAGTTCTCAGTGTCACAGATAAGTCCGGACTGCTCGAATTTGCTCAAGAGCTAGAGAAATTCGGGGTGGAGATCCTTTCCACTGGCGGCACCGCCGGCATGATGAGGGAGGGTGGAGTTACGGTGCAGGATGTTTCAGATTTTACCGGTTTCCCCGAAATGCTGGACGGTCGGGTTAAGACCCTGCATCCCAAGGTGCATGCGGGAATTCTGGCGCAGCGGGACAACCCGGAACACATGAAGACAATGGCTTCCCACCACCTCAAAGTCATAGACATGGTGGTGGTGAATCTTTATGCGTTTGAGAAAACTGTTGCCAGAGAGGATTGCACTCTGGAGGAGGCCGTCGAGAATATTGACATAGGCGGCCCCACCATGCTGCGGGCTGCTTCGAAAAACTATCGAGATGTGGCCGTGGTGGTGGACCCGGGAGACTATGAGCCCATCATTGCAGAGATGAAGGGCAATGAAGGTCAGCTCAGCCTGGAGACCCGTTTTCGCTTGGCCAAGAAAGTCTACCGCCTCACCCACGAGTACGATGGCGCTATAACTCGATATTTAGAAGATATAGCCTCACCGAGCTCTTAGCGGTCTCATGGTGACCGCTGCTCCGTTCGAGGTTGGAGCAGAGGAAATTTCAGAAGGAGGAATCCGATGCAATCTGAGCCATTGATCCTGGATAAGAGGGAGAAGCGCAAGCTGGCGGGAGAATTTCCCGACCTGTGTCTCACCTGCGGGACCTGCGCTGGCGGCTGCCCGGTTACCGGGGTGGACGGCATGGACATGCGCAAGGCCGTGCGCATGGCCCTGCTGGGTCTGGACCAGGAACTCATTGATTCACGTTTCCCCTGGATCTGCACTCTGTGCGGCCGTTGCGAGCACGGTTGTCCCATGAGCATTGATTTGCTGAAAATGATGCGTTCTGCCCGGACCCATCGGGAGCGGGACAAAGTGCCTGGTGTGCTTCACAAGGGGGTAGTGCAGTGCCTGGAGTCAGGCAACAATGTGGGCATCCCCAAGGAAGACTATCTCTTCCTGCTGGAGGATCTGGGCGTTGAACCCGCCGAGGAACTGCCGGGATTCACGGTACCGGTGTATAAAAAGGGCGCCAAAATCCTGGTGACCATAAATTCCAAGGAGCCCTTTGCCGAGCCCGAGGATATGTTTTTCTGGTGGAAGATATTCTACGCGGCCA
>PPDG01000110.1 GCA_002899795.1 Desulfobacteraceae bacterium
CCGCATACTCCTCGCACAATTGCGCCAGTCCTTTTTTTTTCATCTATGAACAGGCTTTTGAGCTTTTCGCAAATCAACAAGTCAGTTGGGCAGGCCATCTTTGCAGGTAACGCTTCAAGGGGAAAGAATTCAGCCTCGCGGGCGTCAGAGCCCGGTTGGAGTTGCCCTGCAGTTAGCCCTCCCATAAACCAGATACCCACTGTCTGGTGCTCTGGATCATGGAAGTTCGAGTGGACGTCGAACACAGGCCCCAACTCCACATCCAGCCCTGTTTCCTCCTTCAATTCGCGGCGGGCGCAAAGCCGGATATCTTCATCCCACTCGACGTGGCCGCAGGGAATGCACCACATACCATCATAGGAGCCGCGCCGCTTGACCAGTAGCAACCTGCCCTCTCGTAGTATAATGACCGCAACTCCAACGGTCGGGTTCTTGTACTGAATGAAACCACATTCCGGGCAAGAGGGACGGAGTCGCTCGCTTTGAGGGTTTAGCGTAAGGGATCCACCGCACAATGGGCAGTAGTGATAATCCATAAGAGACGAATCTCCGTTCGACAGTAATCAGGCTATCAAACTCTTATCCCATGGCTCAGATCAGGTAAACAGATAACCCTCCAGTGCACTGGAGGGTTATTTTGGCCTTGTGAGTTCAACCTGATAATGGTGTTCAGCTTCTCATAAGTCAATAATCATGTCCGCCTCACTGCCGCAACTCTCGCAGGTGAAGGACTTCTTTTCCTGTTTCTCCACTCCTGCGGCCTTCTTCTCCGGATTTTCCACGGGCACAAGTTCGCAGGTCACAATCATCTCGGCCTCATTGCCGCAGTTCTCACATTTGCAGACTTCCATCATCTGTCTCTTTTCAGTCATATCACTCTCCTTTGATAAATAAGGTGGGCCCCTGGAATCTGCCTAAATTATAGTATCTGGCCTGGGTGAAAGCAATTGCGGATTTCGGATTTATGATTTAAGATTACAGATTGAAGTTCCTAGTTTACTTAACCCTAACGGTGCAGATTTTCAACGTTAGGGTAAATCTTCTCTCAAATACAATTCTCCAAATAGAGTTTCAATATCCTTCCTGACTCCTTGCTATTGGGAAGGTTCCGAAAAGGAAGCGTTCGTCCTGCCACTGTTTCCAATCACCTTTGGTACAGTGGAAGTAGTGACCCATTCTTCAAATTGGTTACCATCAACTTCTGATACTACTGTGAGATTAACCCGGATGTTTCATGAATGGCCTGCTGCGACCGCGGATATGACAGTCCTTCCGGGCGTCCTCAGGTGTCGGACCCTGCGACGTACTGTTCGAGTACGCCTCGGGTCTAACCCCCTGCGGTTGCCCGGTGGCACGGACCTCTCCACGGTCTCGCCACAGCAATTCATGAAACATCCGGGCTAGGGGACAGGCACGATGGCCGATCCAGAACACTTGGCTAAACTCAGACAAGGAGTGAAGGCTTGGAACATCTGGAGGGAAGAGAACCCGAACACTATTCCTCACCTCAATGGGGCAGATCTTTCGAAGGTCAACCTGCAAGGGGCATTCCTTGCAACCGCCAATCTCGAGGAGGCTTCTTTCGAAAAAGCCGATCTGGAGAAAGCAATCCTTTGGAGGGCCAACCTGCGTAGGTCGATTTTCTGGAGAGCCAATTTGGAGTCCACTGATTTTCTCGAGGCCGATTTAAGCGGTGCGGAACTGGTTAGAGCCAACCTTAAACGTGCTTGTTTTTTGGGGGCTCACCTGGGACAGGTCTCTCTGGCCGGCGCGGATCTGGAAAGGGCTGATCTTTGGAAGGCCAACCTGGCGGGGGCGAACCTCTACAAGACTAACCTGGAAAAGGCAATTCTCTTGAGAACCGATCTGGAGGGGGCCAACCTTTCAGAGGCCAAACTGCTGGGGGCAGTGTTCTGGCGAGTCCGGCTGGTGGGAGCTTCAAACCTATCTGTTGGCCAGCTTTCCCAGGTCAAGACTCTTTATGGAGCTGAATTAGACGAGGAGATAAGAGCACAGATTGAGAGAGAATGTCCTCATATTTTGCAGAAACCGAAGAGGTGATAATTGGTTTCCTAGCAAATTTGTTATATAAGAGATTAGTAGAAGGTACATAAACGTCACCAATGAGTCAGCTCGAGTTGATAGTCGGCCGCACTGTGTAACCTTCAGAAAGACAGTCCACCAAGCCCGGATATTTAATGAATCACTTGCTGCGACCACGGATATGGCCGTCCTTCCTGGCCTCCTCTGGTGTCGGCCCCTGCGACGTACCGTTCAGGTACGCCTCGGAACCAACACCCTGCGGTTGCCCGGTGGCAAGCCCATCTTCGTGGTCTCGCGACAGCAATTCATGAAATATCCGGGCTAGATAACAATCAGCTGAATCGCAACGGAGTTTGATATTTTAGGGGAAAAAGCCTGGGCACAGGCGATACATTTATGTTGTTGTGTTAAACGGGGAGTCACAGATGAAAAAAGCGTCACTAGAGGGGAAAGTAACCATTCAGGCAGCGGCCAGAACTCTGGGGGTTTCCAAGGGGACCGTGGTCCATTTCCTGAACAATGGTAAATTAGCGCGCATCAAAGAAGGCTCGGCGATTTTTGTTTTGATGGATGAGATTAAAGCCCTGCTTGAAACCGAGAAAGAATCGGCTGTTATCAGTCCTGAGGGCAGACCTGCAGAGAGCGAAGCCGTTATTACTGTTGCAAGTAAGGTTGGTGACAGTGGTGAGACCACAGTAACCGTAGATAGAGAACATTATGAGGAACTCCTGACCAGACTGGGACAACTGGAAGTGGAGAAAGAAAACCTTCTCGTCTATAAGAACAATATGGTCGAGACCAAAGGCGCCCTCAGCCATAAGGAGAAAGAATTTCAGCAGGCTAAAGCCAAATTGCACATGATGGAAGAAGAACTCAGGCGACTCAAGAAAATGGGCTGGTGGAAAAGGGTGTTTGGGCGCAAATGGAGAATGACCGGAGAATAACAGCGATGAAATACTCGGGCTAGGTGGCCATGATTGGATATGTTCTGGCGAGTATGTTTGAAATCAAACATTTCTATTGAACGATAGCCTATCCGCAGTTTTTTCGAATCTTTAACCTCTTTTCGCCTTTGGCGAACCTACTTCCGTCTATCTCCCGAGACTTTTTTCCCCACAACAACTAACTATATGATAATATGGAAAAAGCCAGAATTTTTCCCCCTCTGCCTTGTCGCTTCTCAGTGGTTACCTTGAGTTTGGCACATATTCTGCTGTAGCAGCTGGAAATACAAGCAGGGTGAACTAATGACCGATGATTTTGGAACTCAAGGAGATAGACGGCAAAAAAAGGACAGGCGGGGCGGTACAGATAGACGAACCGGGCAGGACAGGCGGAGGTCCACTGATAGACGGAGAAACGAGGATAGACGGGAGGGCTGGGGAAAGACAGAAGATCAAAGGCTGCTAGGAGCTCTCACTACGGCGACCACGGTGGCACATCTGTTCAGCCAACCCTTAACGATCATTATTGGCCACGTTGATTTACTTTTGTCCACTATTGAAGATAGCGTCACAAGAAACAAGCTAGAAATAATCAAAGAGCAATTACAGTCGTTAAGCATGACATTACAGGATCTTAGAAGCCTTCGCGAGTATAAGACAGTAGATTTCGATGGTCTCACCCTGCTGGATATCAGCCTGCGAAGGATGAGAAAGCTGGATTAATCCTCATAGTCCTGAGGACACTGAGAAGAGATACGACTTTGCCAAATGATAAGAAGATAGAGATATTACTATGGGACAAACATAGGACTGAAAGAGAACTAATCAAGGAAATGCTCACGAAGATAGGCTGCAATGTTGCAGCCGTTCGTGATGAGCATGAGTGTCTCAGAAAATTTCGTGACAAAAAATATAATCTAGTAATTTTTGATCAAGGTCTGCCCGATCTTGATGTAAGAGGTTTCGTTGATGATCTCGGAGAGATAGATGAATTGACACCTGTAGCGATGATGGCAACGTTAGATGTTGAATTCTATGAGCAAAAGTATGGTGATGCCAATATTGATTTTCTCATAGTTAGACCTTTTGAATTGGTTCAGCTTCGGAACTTGGTAGAAGAAGCAATGAGGCTCTGCCAGAGGCTGAAAGGAAGGGATTGAGCGGCGAGTCTGGGTGTAGACAGGCTGGGACCGAAACAACAGAGGAGGTAAGAAGATGGCTGGAAATGGTGGAGTTTATGACAGTGTGGAGAATATTTTAGCCAAGCTCCACGTACTCAGGGATTCTTGTACGGGTGTAATTCACAAGGAAGAGTCCAACCCCAATCTAATCTGGTTTCAAGGCGCGGAGGCCATGTTGAAGGAAGCAGTGGATGAGCTGCAAAAAGCACTTCGTGCTCTGGAGGAGGGTGGCGCATGAGCAACCAGGGAGAGCTCTATGACAGCTTGGAAAGCATAGTGGCAAAGC